>JBKBTH010000268.1:0-3349 GCA_046290915.1 Sphingorhabdus sp. | reverse complement strand
GATCGATAGCGGTGACGGCTATGGCAATGCAGACGCAGCCCGCGACGTGAGCGCCGCAGCGGCCGAACGCGGCGTAATGGTTGCAGACAGCGCGCCTGCGACACCCGGTGCGATTGCACCTGGCAGCATTCGCGTTGTCGTGACCCGTTCGCAAGCATCTGTGCCGTCGTGCCCCGATTGGAGCACCACGCACGAAAACAATTACCGCGCGGGCAACCACAGCAATCACGGCTGTGCATCGAATACCAACCTGGCGGCAATGGTGGCTGACCCCGAAGATCTGGTGCGTGGCCGCGATAACAAGCGGCTCGACAGCAACAGCGGCAAAGCAGCGGTTAACGCTTACAAGACCAAGACCGGAGGCAATTGATGAACGCTCCATGGAAATCCGGTATCTCCGGAACGCGTGACCCGATTAACGCATATGTCTGCGACGACCTCACGCTTGATGTCGTGCGCGGCGTGTGTGAGGAAATGGGCTGGAGTCAGGACAAGGCCTATAAGGGCGGCCTGCGCAACGCCATCCAATCGCTCTCTGTTTCGGCAAGTCCGCAAACTTTGCTGGTCGATTTGTCGGAATCGGGCGACCCGATCAGCGACATCAACAGCCTTGCCGAAGTATGCGAGCCTGGAACAATCGTGATTGCCGTTGGTCAGGTGAACGACGTTCGCCTGTACCGCGATCTGCTGATGTCCGGTCTGCAGGATTATCTGCTCAAGCCACTCAGCCCCGATGCGTTGCGCGATGCATTCGCCAATGCGCAGGCTGCGCTGAATGCACCGAAGGTCGATGACGGCAATGCTGACCGCCCCCATGTGTCGACCGCAGTCATCGGAACGCGCGGTGGCTCAGGTGCGTCGACTATCGCCGCATCGCTGGCATGGACATTCTCGCAAGTGCAGGGCCACCAAACGGGCTTGCTCGACCTTGACGTGCACTTTGGCACCGCAGCGCTTGCGATGGATTTGGAACCTGGTCGCGGTTTGACCGACGCCATCGACAACCCAAGCCGCATCGACGGCCTGTTTATCGAACGTGCGATGATCAAAGCCAATGAGCGCCTGTCGATCCTGTCCGCAGAAGCGCCCATGAATAGCCCGGTACTGACCGATGGATCGGCATTTTTCCAGCTGCAGGAAGAATTCCGCGCAGCGTTTGAAAATACCGTCATCGATCTGCCACGCAGCATGCTGATTGCTTACCCGCACCTCATGCATGACGTGAACATTGCGGTGGTCACGACGGAACTGACGCTGGCTTCGGCGCGCGACAGCATCCGCGTTTTGGCTTGGCTGAAACAAAATGCGCCGCATTGCAAAGTGCTGGTCGTCGCTAACAATGTCCAATCGGCCGTTGTGGAAATCACGCGCAAGGACTTTGAAAGCACGATCGAACGCAAGATCGACCTGCTCTTGCCAGCCGATCCCAAGTCGGTGGCGCAAGCTGCGAAGCTTGGACAACCGGTTGTCGAGGCCGTGCGCGGAAGCAAGCTTTCAACTGGCATCATAACCTTGGCCGAAATGGTTGCTGGCAGCTTCGCAGAAGCCGCCGAAGCCGCGACTTCGGATGCCAAAGCCAAGTCGAAGAAGACTGCTTTTGCAGGTTTCAAATCGATGTTGAAAAAGAAGTAAATTCGGCATGGGCCCAAGCCCGGCATAGGTAGCAGAGCGAATGACAATGCAAACTTTGATAATCGCCGCTGGAACGATATTGTTCTTTGTTCTGGGGGCCCTCGCCTTCACAGGACCCAATGCCGGCAAGGCGACAACACGCCGACTTGGCGCTGTCAAAATGCGCCATTCGGACAGCGCCGATGCGCGTGTGGAACAGCAGATGCGCAAAGCCGTTGCTTCGCGTCGCCCGCTGATTTTCGCCGATGGCCAGCATATCAACCGCGCCGACAAGCTTCGCCTGCGACTGGCGCAAACCGGCAAGAAATGGACGCTCCAGCAATATCTGTCCGCTTCGGGTGGCCTTGCATTTGTCGTTATGGCGATTCTCTGGCTTAAGGGTGCACCGATGTATCTCTCTATGTTTGGCGGGCTTCTGGTCGGTGCCGGCTTGCCACATATGGTCATCAATTTCCTGATGGCACGGCGTATCAAGAAATTCACCGCCAACTTTCCTGATGCCATCGAGCTGTTGGTACGTGGTTTGAAATCTGGCCTTCCGGTCGGCGAAACGCTTGGCGTGGTGGCAAAGGAAATTCCCGGCCCTGTCGGCGAAGAGTTCAAGCTGGTCGTCGAGAAAATCAAAATCGGTAAAAGCATGGAAGACTCGCTGCAGGAAACGGCGGACCGGCTTGGCACGGCAGAGTTCCAGTTCTTTGTCATTACCCTGGCGATCCAGCGCGAAACGGGCGGTAACTTGGCCGAAACACTCGCGAACCTTGCCGATGTTTTGCGCAAACGCGCGCAGATGAAGCTCAAAATTCGCGCGATGTCCTCTGAATCAAAAGCATCAGCTTACATTGTTGGATCGCTGCCGTTCTTCGTGTTCGGCATGGTCTGGATGGTCAATCAGGAATATCTCGCAGGCTTCTTCTACGAACCGCGCCTGATTATCGCAGGTCTTGGCGGCGCATTATGGATGTCGATGGGCGTCTTCGTGATGGCCAAAATGGTCAATTTCGAAATTTAAGTTGGGGGCAGGATAGCAAATATGACCAATCCGGGTGGACCTCAACTTTTGGGCATCGACGTCTTGTGGGTCGCGACATTGCTCTCGGCTGTGGCGTGTATGGCCGTCATGATCGCCATTTATTCAGCCGTCACCGTGCGCGACCCCATGGGCAAGCGCGTAAAGGCACTGAACGAGCGTCGCGAGCAGTTGAAAGCCGGCATCACCGCGACAACATCGAAAAAGCGCGCAAAGCTTGTCCGCAAGACCGAAACTACGGACAAAATGCGCCAGATGCTGTCAAAGCTTCAGGTGTTGCAGGAAGACCAGGTCAAGGCTGTCCAACAAAGGCTGGCACAAGCAGGCATCCGCCGCAAAGAACTTGCGGTCACGGTCATCTTTAGCCGCATGGTGTTGCCGATCATTTTCGGCGGCGGGGTCGGCTTGTGGATATATGTTCTGGGCGGCATGCCCGATTGGAGCGCGATCAAGAAATTCGGCGCGTTCGCAGCTGCGACTATCCTGAGCTACAAAGCCGCTGACATTTATCTCTCGAACCTGGTCACAAAGCGTACCGACGCCATCCGCAAAGGGCTTCCAGACGCGCTCGATCTGCTCGTGATTTGCGCCGAAGCCGGCCTAACCGTCGATACCGCGTTCAACCGCGTGGCAAAGGAACTGGGCCGTGGCTATCCCGAGCTTGGCGATGAATTTGCGCTCACTGCAATC
>JBKBTH010000267.1:0-3356 GCA_046290915.1 Sphingorhabdus sp. | reverse complement strand
ACCGACGGCGTCGTTCCCGATGCCGAGGCTTGCATCCAGGCTGCGGAATGAACGGGTTCCGATTTGGGCTGCACCTTCGATCAAGAGCCGATCGGGCACGGCATCCGTCACAAAGTTGATAACGCCGCCAATAGATTGAGGCCCGAACAGCACTTGCGCCGATCCTTTACGTACTTCAATCCGGTCGACCCTGTGCAGGGGCGGGTAATAATGCGCAGATGGGTCGGCATAAGGTGCTGGCTGTATCGGTACGCCGTCTTCGAGAAGCAACGTCCGACCAGACCGCCGCGCACTTAACCCACGGACGGAAATGTTCAGCTTCAGTCCAAATGCGTCTTCGTCGACAACCTGCACACCGGGAACACGGCGCAAGACTTCCTTGACGCTGACCGGCTGCATCTGCGTTAGTGCAGCGCGATCAATAACGGTCAGCGAACCGGCAACGCTTTCCACTTCCTCAGGGACAATCCCCCGAACGACGATGACAGCAGCGTCCTCGTTGGCATGTGCAGCGCCAGCAAAACAGAGAGACGCGAACGCGGCTAAATGCTGTTTACTCGTCGCCGTCATCGTCAAGCTGAAACGGGCTAAACGCTGCGCGCACTGTCTTGGGATATGGAACGTCCCATCCTTTGATGCTGTGCCAAGTGATGCGATTTAGCGTAGCCGACGGCACTGCGTCGGGCACGTCCCATCGCATCGCGGCGGACGCAAGCGCACCTTTCCTCGCCTCGCCGCGCAACGCGGTCGCCGCTGGGTTCATCTCAAACAGGTCCTGTTTGGGCACGACGGCTGTGTAGCGCGTCAGATCGGCGGTGTCGGTAAAGCTGGCGCGCATGTCGTTGGCAATCAAGTCAAACAGCGACAATGTTGGCAAGCCGAGGATCAGTTCAATTGTCTTCAACACGCTTTGATGTGCATAGAATGTTGAGTCGACGCTGGCCCGCCGTGTGTACGGACTGATGATGTGTCCGGGCATCCTGTGCCCGTCAACATGGTCAACGCCGTTCTGTGCGTCATCCTCAACGACAAATATTGCCATCTTCGGCCAAAACGGGGAGTTTGTAAGCGCTTCAACGACTTGTCCTAGCGCCAAATCATTGTCGGCTACCATCGCCTTCGGCGTATTCATCCCCGGTGTTGTGCCGCTTGTGTGATTCGATGGCAATTGAACAAGCGTCAAATTCGGCATTTTGCCTGCGGAGGTATAGCCTTTGAGCGTTTGGACAAAAAGTTGTGCTCTCACAACATCGGGTACAGCCATTGTGTATGCTGGGAAATTGCGGACCAAGGCACCGTCGAGCGGCGGGATTGGGGATTTAGTATTCCAGAGGGTCTCGAAAGATTCGCCAGCTTTCCAGCGGCGCAGCAAATCAATACGGCCCATCTGGTCCCAACCAAGGCGCGGGGCATATTCGCCAAAGACAGCTACTGATTTGCCGCGTGCGAGCGCTGCATCCCAGATAAATCCGCGCGCAGAATAAGCCAGCGGGTCGCTACCATCAAATGGATAGCTGCGCCCTTCATAGCCGGGCCACAGTGTGTAGCTTGCTTCATTTGCTTGCGTCACCCATTGGTGGCCGCTCGCGCTATTGCCGCCTGTTGCGTATAGATTATCGAGCGTCACAAACTCGCGTGACAGCTTGTGCGTATTTGGTGTGACATCTTCGCCAAACATCACCAACGACGGTTCGCCATTGCCGCGCCCAAGCGCACCAAGCACTTGGTCGTAGGTTCTATTTTCTTTCACGATAAACACGACATGCTCGATAAGTGAAGGCTCACCTGCACGTAACGGGACTGCGGTCGGCCGCGCAGCCGGGTCGGCTTTTAACGGCGCAGATGACGCAAAGCTAACGCGGTTGTTTTCGGCGACCGCTGCTGTGTAGCTTGCAAGTTGAGGAGTATCCGGCATGTCAATTACGTGGGCGGTTCCGCGGTTGGCGTGGACGAACCGCTTTGTTGGCCCTTCTTTCTGGCCAGAACCAACACCAAGTAATGTCGCAACTGTCATCCGCTTACCGCTTGCATCAAGCGCCACAGACACGGGGTACCAGCCGGTGGGAATGAGCCCGGAAACACGCTCCGCGTCCAGATCATAGACGGCAATTGCATTGATCCCGCCGCAAGCGATAAGCAACCGGTTGCGCGCTCGGTCGATTGTAATCCCCGTCGGTGCGACGCCATATGTGCTTGTGGAAAAAGGCTGCAATGTAATCGTTGAAATGACTGCGCGGGTCGCGGTGTCGATTACAGAAATGCTGTCATCATTCGTATTGGCTACATACAGCCGCCCCGCCGCAGCATCGAGGGCCAGCGCGGTAGGATGGCGACCTACGCCGATCGTTGCGACTGTGGTACCTTTCGCCAAGTCCACAACCGACACGCTTCCGGGCTCGGCAACACCGCGTGCGTCGATCCGCACTGAATCGGCCATTGGGTCGAGGCCAGTCGGCGCACTTGCCTGCATCCCCGTCGCTTTTTCGCCGCCCCAATTGGCGACATAAGAAATATTGCCGTGCGCCACGACTGCGGCCGGGGCGATGCCCACATTTACCTGCCTCGCCACGCCCGTCTTTGCATTTACAATGGCAAGACTATTTTTCGCTGTGACGGGGACCAGAACGCTTTCCCCCGCAATTGCAGGCTGGCCAGCTGCCGCCGTGCCAAGATCACCCCCGACTTGTACAAAGCTGCCCTTTGTCCATCGCATCAACCGGACTTTGCCCGGAATTTCTGGCAATTTCGGGTTGGGGTTTTTGCTCTTACCCGTTACTGTGCTGATTACCGGATCGCCCGAAACAGGATCAATGGTCAAACCGCGAATGCCGCCGATCCCATCAATGGCAACTTTTGCTATCATCCGATTTTCAAGCCAATCGAACTGGTAAAGGTGATTCCGGCTCAGCACCCATAGGATGTTGTCTTTACCAAACGCCGACGCATGTACGCGTCCATCAAAGATGGTTTGGACGCCGGCTGGTGTGACTGCTTGGCGCGTAGTCACCACACCGGGGTCGATAACTGCACCGACCGGGCGATCAACCGTTTGCGCCCTAAGCGGCGTCGTTAGCGAAGTTGATCCAAGAAATGTGATGGCCAGTGATAGGCCGACGATATTACGCATAAAAAGCAACTCCTCCGGTGACCGGTGCTTCCGGGCTGCTTTCATCATGAACTGCTAATGTGACAGAAAATTGAACATGGTTCACTACAGATAAAAAAGCGTTTGAGCATAGCTCACTTTACTTTTATTCGTAATTGAGAGATTAATGCGCCGCGAATATCCCAAAGGGCGAATATGGACGACGAATCGTCAGACCCGTTAGAATTGCTTCAGCTTCAACAGGCTATGA
>JBKBTH010000266.1:3070-3356 GCA_046290915.1 Sphingorhabdus sp. | reverse complement strand
CTTGATATGGGCAGCGTTGTGCCCTCACTTGCTGGTCCAAAGCGCCCGCAGGACAAGGTTGTGCTGACTGAGGTCGACAATGTGTTTAACGACGATCTGCTCAACGTGTACAAGCATGACAGCGCCAAGCGCGTCGCGGTTGAGGGCAAGACGCACGATATTGGCGACGGTGACGTTGTGATTGCGGCGATTACGTCATGCACCAACACATCGAACCCGAGCGTGCTGGTTGCCGCCGGATTGGTTGCGCGCAAGGCGAATGCATTTGGTTTGCGTCCCAAGCCAT
>JBKBTH010000266.1:0-3060 GCA_046290915.1 Sphingorhabdus sp. | reverse complement strand
CCCGGCTCGCAGGTTGTGAGCGGATACCTTGAAAGCGCCGGACTGATGAAAGACCTGGAAGCCGTCGGCTTCTATCTGGTCGGCTATGGCTGCACCACCTGCATCGGTAACTCCGGCCCGTTGGCAGAGCCAATCTCGGCCGCGATTAACGGCCATGACATTGTTGCTGCCTCAGTCATTTCGGGCAACCGTAACTTTGAAGGCCGCGTGTCGCCCGATGTACGCGCGAACTTCCTCGCCTCGCCGCCATTGGTGGTGGCGTACGCTCTCAAGGGCACAGTGACCGAAGACTTCACCACTACGCCAATTGGCCAAGCGACTGACGGTTCGGACGTGTTCCTGCGCGATATCTGGCCGACCAATCAGGAAGTGCACGATGTCATGACCGCAAACATCGACCGTTCGATGTTCACGGCGCGTTATGCAACGGTCTATGAAGGCGATGCACATTGGCAGAAAATTCAGGTCGAAGGTTCGGACACCTATACATGGCGCGCCGGTTCGACATATGTCGCCAATCCGCCCTATTTTGACGGAATGAGCATGACGCCGGCACCGGTGATGGACATCATCGAGGCAAAGCCGCTGGCGATCCTGGGTGACTCGATCACCACCGACCACATCTCGCCAGCCGGATCGATTAAAGCGGACAGCCCGGCCGGAAAATTCCTTATGGAACATCAGGTTAGCAAGGCTGACTTCAACAGCTACGGCGCCCGCCGCGGCCACCACGAAGTCATGATGCGCGGCACCTTCGCCAACATCCGCATCAAGAACGAAATGGTCCCCGGCATCGAAGGCGGCATGTCCAAATACAACGGCGAAGTCATGCCAATCTACGACGCCGCGATGAAGCACAAAGCCGACGGCACGCCCTTGGTAGTCATCGCTGGCAAGGAATATGGCACAGGTTCTTCACGCGATTGGGCCGCAAAGGGCACCAACCTCCTTGGCGTCCGCGCAGTGATCGTAGAAAGCTTCGAACGCATCCACCGTTCCAACCTAGTCGGCATGGGCGTCTTGCCATTGCAGTTCATGGAAGGCGAAAGCCGCAACACCTTAGGCTTGACCGCAGACGATAGCTTCACAATCACCAGCGTCGGCAAGCTTCAGCCGCGGCAGACTGTCACCGTCATGGTTACCCGCAAGGACGGCAGCACGTTTAATTTCGACACGCTGTGCCGGATCGACACCGCGAACGAAGTCGAATATTTCATGAATGGCGGCATCCTGCACTATGTGCTGCGGAAGCTGGCGGCCTAAACCCGCGCTAAGATCGACAGCGCCGCCTTCAAATGCGGCGCGTCGATCATTTTGCCACCAATTTGCAGAACCCCCGCTCCGGGGTTGGCCGCGAATGCATCCACGATGGATCGGGCGTGCTCAAACTGCTCGGGCGATGGCGTAAAACCGGCATTAATCACCGCCACTTGCGATGGGTGAATGGCAAGCATCCCGGTAAAGCCGTCGCGTGCAGCGCGCGCAACATAGGCCGAGAGCGCAGCCTCGTCGCTTATGTTTGGAAACACTGTGTCAATGGCGGCAACCCCTGCCGCGTGCGCGGCAAACAAAGTCAGCGACCGGACCATCTCATAAGGCGCAGTGTAACGTCCGTCGGCCTCTCGCGCAGTTAATGCCCCAACCGCCGCGGGCAAATCCTCCGCACCCCAGCTTACACCCGCCAGATAATGCGAAACCTCGCGCAATGTGCCAAGATCGAAGACCGCGCCCGGCGTTTCCGTTGCAATTGGAAGGATTGGCGGTGCTTCACCATCTTGGCTGTCCGCCACAGCTGCCGCTTCTGCGCGGAGCCAATGGATCGAACGCGCGCCTTCCGCCTTGGGCAGCATGATGCCGTCGGGCATATAAGGGAGCACCGACGCTAAATCGTCATGCGTCAGGTGGCTGTCCTGCGGATTGACCCGGACAAATACCGGAACTGGCCGGTCACCTGACAAATACTCCGCTGCAGCTTCACGCGCCGCAACCTTTCGGTCCACCGCTACGGAGTCTTCCAAGTCGATGATGATAGCATCGGCACCGCTGGCGGATGCCTTGGCGAAGCGGTCGGGCCGGTCACCGGGGACGAATAGGAGGGAGCGCAATTTCATGCCGCTACCATAGCCGTTCGTGTCGAGCAAAGTCGAGACACCGTGATGATCTGCTCGGCGGATAGGCATCTCGACTGGGCTCGATGCGGACGGATTTCATTTTTAGTCGTTGTTTTTCTTTAGTAACGCCGCGCGCTCGCAACTGCACACCACCTCGTCGCGCTGGTTGAGACAGCGGTGGAGGAAGGTTACAACACCCGCATCGGGCCGCGATTTGCTCTCCTTGAGCGCAATGACCTCGGTTTCGGCACGCAGCGTATCACCGATAAACACCGGCTTTGGCATCACAAGCTTGTCATAGCCCAGATTGGCGACGAGCGTACCCAATGTCGTGTCGCCCACCGAAAGCCCGACCATCAGGGCAAAGGTGAAGGTGCCGTTGACAAGGATCTGCCCGAACTCGCTGGCCTTTGCCGCCTCCACATCGATATGCAGCGGCTGCGGGTTGTGGGTCATAACCGAAAATAGGAGATTGTCGGTCTCGGTGACCGTACGCCGGATTTCATGTGCGATATTGTCGCCCACTTGCCATTGGTTGAAGTATTTGCCTGCCATTGCTTTCCCCCGAAAGGTCATGCTGAACTTGTTTCAGCATCTTAATTTTTGCCGCCCGGCAGTAAGACCCTGAAACAAGTTCAGGGTGACAAGCGGCTATCAATCATTTTTCGTTGCCAGGTTGTATCCGCACCAACAACGCCTCAACCTGTACCTGTGCACCCGCCTCGGCATTCAGCTCCGCCACCACCCCGTCGAACGGCGCGGTGAGGCTGTGCTCCATCTTCATCGCCTCAAGCGTGAGGAGTTTCTGGCCCTTGGTCACGGTATCCCCCACCGTGACCTCAACCGCGATGATGCGGCCTGGCATGGGGGAGAGGATTGCGCCATCACTTGCCACGCTGTGCCCAGACCCACGCGGTTGATCCAAAACGTAACGACGCGCAAAACCATC
>JBKBTH010000026.1:0-12293 GCA_046290915.1 Sphingorhabdus sp. | reverse complement strand
GTGCGTGCAAGGGGCCTTACTAAGGTGAGTGAGGGCGGCGGCGTGGATGGTGAGAATATCATCGTGCATCGCATCGCCCTGCCCGACTTGCCACACTTCGTTCAGTCAAAGCGCGACGAAGGCTGCGTCGTCGACGTCAAATTGCTGATGCTGCCCGGGATGCTGTTTTAACGAAAGTTATCCGCATACGCCTGAAGCTTCAGCGTCTTGGGCGGTGTTGGAATATATGTAGCAGCGATGCCTTTTTTGTCAGCATAAGCGCGCGCAGCATCAAGCGTTGGAAAGGTCAACTGGACTTGCGCTTGCGTATCGCCTGAGCCAGCCCAACCCATTAGTGGGTCGGCTTTGCGCGGTTCATTAGACTGAAATTCCAGCACCCACTCATCCCTGCGGCCACGGCCAGATTGCATGGCATTTTTGGGGCGCTGAAAAATACGGGCAGACATGGATGTTTCCTGAAAAGTACGTTCGCGGCCGCTTTGCCCGAATGGCACTGGATTCGTCAAGCGTTGCGGGTCGTTTCGCGCGTTTGTGCCTTCTTCGTCTTCAGGCTAGCAATGCTTTCCCACGGTGCGTCGGGCCAGTTATGCCGCGGGTATCTCCCCCGCATCTCCTTGGCAACATCGCGCCAACTGCCGCGCCAAAACTCTGGCAGGTTGCGGGTTGTCTGAATGGAGCGGCCAGCAGGCGACGTGAGGCTCAACACCAGCGAAATGCGCTCGGCGCCGACAGTAGGATGGGTATCAAGGCCAAACAACGCCTGTACGCGCAGCTCAACCGTCGGTCCCGCCTCTGCAGCATAATCTATCGCATGCGTTGTCCCTGCCGGACTAACGAAGGACGCTGGTGCGATTTGGTCAATGCGGCTGCGCTGATCCCAGCCAAGCATATTGTCGAGTGCTGAAGACAACGCCGAAGGCGATACATCACGCAACCGGTTCACGCCCGTCAGCAGCGGCAGAAGCCATTGCTCTGCCGTGTCAGTCAACGCGTCGTCACTGACTGCCGATATACCTGCAAACTGTGCGCGTTCACGTAGCGTATGCGCCGCCTTTGACCAAGGCAACGCGGCAACACCCATTTCGCGTACCGCACCAAGTAACGCACGCGCGACGGCCGTCTGGTCGGGTTTTTCTACCCGTCCTTCGTTCAGAACTATTGCGCCAAGGCGCCGTTGCGCGCGTGCCTCCACACGGTCGACACTTTTATCGTACGACAGGACCTCTTCCTGCGTTACGCGTTCGGCGAAACGGCTGAATATCTCTGCTTCCGTCAGTGGCGCGGCGGACAAGATCCGCGCGCCGGATGCAGCGCCTTGAACATCGGCCACCGCGAGCCATTCTTCGCGTGCCAAAAGCGACGCCGTGTCCAGCTGCAATCCACGCCCCATCGCGCTAATCCACTTTTCGCCTTTATTATCGCGGCGCTTGGCAATGCGGTCTGGATAGGCTGTGGCGATGAGGCCGCCGATGCTAAGCGGTTCTTGCCCGACCGCGCCGTTGCCGCACATCCGCGATATGCGCTGTGCCAGCTTGCGTGCGGCATCGGCCTTCGGATTGCGTTCGCCGACAAACCGTTCAAATCGCGTTTCGATATTCTCGCCTTGCCCGCCAAGCCCGCGTTCCTGCAACAGCAAAGCCAGCATGGCCGCATCCTCGGCCTGCCCGCTCTTCGATGCTTCAACCACCATATGTGCGAGCGGTGGCGGCAATGGTAGGTCTGCAAGTTTCGTCCCATGCCGCGTAATGTGCCCCGTGGTATCGAGCGCATTAATGGACAGCAAAAGCTTGCGGGCTTGTTGAAGCGCAGGTGCGGGCGGACCATCAAGCCAACGCAATTTGGCTGGGTCATTCTCTCCCCAACGCGCGCAGTCGAGCAGCAACGGTGCAAGGTCGCTTTCCAATATCTCCGGCGGGTCGAATGGAGGTAGCCCGCCGTTGCCAGCTTCCTGCCACAAGCGATACGCAACGCCCGCCTGCTGGCGCGCGGCACGCCCTGCCCGCTGCGTTACTGCAGACAGGCTCGCGCGCTCGGTCACCAGCCGTGTGACGCCAGCGGCTTGGTCAAACCGCGCGCGCCTTGCCAAGCCACTGTCAACGACGACCCGAACGCCATCAATCGTCAGGCTGGTCTCGGCGATGTTGGTGGCGAAGATGACCTTGCGACGCTGCTGCGCATCGCGGCGGACGGCCAGCCTTTGCGCTGCGGGGTCAATCTGGCCATGTAATTTATGCACGATCATGTCCACGCCAACATTGCCAAGGGCATCCACCGCGCGGTCAATTTCGCGAACGCCCGGAAGGAAAACGAGAATATCGCCACCCTCCTCGGACAGCGCTTGGCGGACAGCGCGAACAATATCGGATTCGATGGGCTGCTCAGCGCGCCGGCCGACATATTGAAAATCCAGCGGCCATCTTTTGCCGTCGCTTTCCAGCACCGGCGCGTCGCCCATCAATTGTGAAAACCGAGAACCATCAAGCGTTGCGGACATCGCAAGCAAACGCAGGTCTGGCCGGAATGCGGCCTGCGCCTCAAGCGCAAGTGCAAGTCCGAAGTCGCTGTCGATACTGCGTTCATGGACTTCATCGAACAGCACCGCAGAAACGCCGGAAAGCTCAGGATCACCGATGATGCGGTTGCGGAAGATGCCCTCAGTCATTACCAATATGCGTGTATTGGGGCCTTGTTTGCTATCCAGCCGTGTCGTGTATCCAACCCGTCCACCAACCGCTTCGCCCAGCCCCTCCGAAATGCGTTCAGCCGCCATGCGTGCGGCGAGGCGGCGTGGGGACAGCAGCAAAATCTGGCCGTTGCAATAGTGCTCATCCAACAAAGCTGGTGCCACCATGGTGGTCTTGCCCGCACCTGGTGGTGCAATTAGGACAGCATTTGGTGACGCGCGCAACGATGCCAACAAATCTGGCATAACCGCCATGACGGGCAGCGTGGAGTCCGGCATCTGTTCAGCCATGTTGGTATCGGGCTGTCATGCACCAACGCGGTTGCATCCCCAGCACGGACGGTGCGATCAATATGCCCGTGCTATTGCGAATTCGACCGCCTCAGTCAGCGCAGACTTGGCTTCACCGGCGGGGAAATGCGCAATCGCGTCAATTGCCCGTTGGCCATAATGCCGTGCGCGATCCAGCGTATCGTCAATCGCGTTATGCGCCTGCAGCAGCGTCCGCGCATGGACTAAATCTGCGTCGGAAATCCGGTTGCCAAGCATCGCGTCGCGCCAGAACTTCTGTTCCTCCACATTACCGCGGCAATGGGCCAAAATAACGGGCAAAGTTACCTTGCCGTCGCGGAAATCGTCGCCGCTGTCTTTGCCCATGGTCGCGCCATCGGAAACATAATCAATGGCGTCGTCGACGAGCTGAAATGCAATGCCCAGATTGCGGCCATAAGCGTCCAGCGACATTTCTTGCGCATCGCCGCTTTCCGCAACAACGGCGGCAATTCGGCAGGCCGCTGCGAACAACGCCGCAGTTTTCGCACCGATGATTTCCAGATATTTCTCTTCAGTCGTCGAAATCTGCCGTTGCGCAGTCAACTGGTTGACCTCGCCCTCGGCAATGACCGCAGACGCGTTCGACAATATTTTGAGAACCTTCAGCGATCCGTCCTCAACCATCAACTCAAACGAGCGGCTGAACAGGAAGTCGCCTACCAGCACCGCGGCAGGGTTGCCAAAAATGAGGTTGGCGGCGGTTTTGCCGCGGCGCATGTCGCTGCCATCGACGACATCATCATGCAGCAATGTGGCCGTGTGAATAAACTCGACGGCGGCGGCTAGCTTGTGATGGCGGTCGCCGGGATAATCGAGCAACTGCGCGCAGGCCAATGTCAGCATCGGGCGCATTCGCTTGCCACCACCCGCAATAAGATGCCCTGCCAATTCGGGGATCAGCGGAATTTCGGACTGCATCCGGTCAAGAATGACTGCGTTTACCTTGTTCATTCCGGGCGCAACCAGCTTGAGCATTGGTTCAAGCGATGGCGCGCGATGTCCGCCGATTTTATGTATTGTTGCCGTCATGATGTTCCCGCTCTGACGACAGCCGCGTCGCAAGGCAAGTGCAAATGGCGTATTTCCTCTTGTCCCCTGCGGTCAATATCGGCACAGGCTGCGTGCATGGACGACACAGACACCCTCACCCGTTTTCGTGAAAGCATTGATAACATTGATGCTGCGCTCGTATTCATGCTGGCTGAGCGATTTAAGATAACCCAGGCGGTTGGTGAGTTTAAGGCCAAGTCCGCGCTGCCTCCTGCCGACCCCGCCCGTGAAGAACGGCAGATTGAACGGCTTCGGCAACTGGCCCGCGACGCGAAGCTTGATCCGGATTTTACCGAAAAGTTCCTGCGTTTCATCATCGATGAAGTCATCCGCCACCATCAACAGATCCGCGACGCAGGTTGATTAGCTTATTGCTTTGGGTAACCTGAGCCGCACGAGCAACCCGCCCAAATCTTCGCTTTCTTCAAGCCGGACGGTCCCGCCGTAAATTTCAACAACATCGCGAACAATTGCCAAGCCAAGCCCGGTGCCTGGCTTACCAGTATCGAGGCGTGCGCCGCGGTCGAACAAACGCTCGCGTTCGCCCTCCGGAATACCTTTGCCATCATCTTCGACGAGCATCTCGACAAAATCGCCTGCGTCCTCGACCGTCACAAACACGCTGCCGCCGCCATATTTGGCTGCGTTCTCGATAAGGTTTCCCAGCATCTCGTCGAGATCCTGGCGCTCTACGCGTGCGGCGATTTTTTGGTCGCCGGCCATATCCAGCCGAACATGCGAGTAAAGACGGCTCACGGCGCGTTCAACCGATTCAAGGCTGTCCCACACTTGCGCGCGGCTATGGCTGTGCCCTCTCCGTCCGACTGCGCGGGCGCGCGCCAGATGGTGGTCAACTTGACGCCGCATAGTGGTGGCTTCGCGAATAACGGTTTCGGCAAGATCGGGCGATTGGGCAGTGGCACTGTTCATGATCACCGTGAGCGGCGTCTTGAGCGCATGGGCCAAGTTCCCCGCATGACGCCGCGATTCCTCCGCCTGCTTCTCATTATGGTCGAGCAAGGCATTCAACTCGTTGACCATCGGCATGACTTCGTCAGGTAAAGCGTCCGTCACGCGGCTTTCGCGGCCGCTGCGCATCTGCGCGATCGCTTTGCGCACGGCACGTAGGGGCCAGAGGCCATAGAATGTCTGGAGCGCTGCCAAGATGATTAGCCCGAGCGCGAGTAACATGAAGCTCGTGACCAAAACAGACCGTAACTCGGTAATTTGCCCATCAAGGCTGTCACGACTTTGCGCGACCATGAATGTCCATGCAACGTCGGAATCGGGGAGCCTGATTGCGCGTTCGGCGATTCGCAGCGGTTCGTCGGTGAATTCGTTGCTGTTTCGGAAATGGACGGCTTGGTCGTTATGATCCACCGGCGCGCTCAATGCGCGGTCCCACAATGACCTGGACGGGAATGGCATCGCCCCTTTGCCGGTAATTTGCCAATACAGCCCGCTATTGGGCTCAAGAAAGCGTTGATCGCCCAAAGGCCGGTTCATCCGGATTTCGCCATCGGGACCAATTTCCGCCGACGCAATCATTGCGGTCAGAACATATTCAAGCTGATTGTCGAAATTCTGCTCAACTGAGTTGGTCAGCACACGGTCGAGCGCCGCGCCTCCGCCGATCAACAATATCGTAATCCACGCAGCCGCTGTCAGGATCATCCGGCGGGTAAGCGAACCCGTACTCTGAAACTGGCTTCGCCACGTCGGTGCTTGGTTGGCCGTTGGAATGGCGACCGGCGGGTTCAGCTGACGGGTTCCTCAAGACTGTAGCCAAGGCCACGGATCGTCGAGATGACATCTTGACCCAACTTCTTGCGGATGCGCGTTACGAACACTTCAATCGTATTTGAATCGCGGTCAAAGTCTTGGTCATAAATATGCTCGATCAACTCAGTCCGCGAAACGACCTTGCCCTTGTGGTGCATCAGGTACGACAGCAATTTATATTCCTGCGCCGTCAGCTTCACGGGCTGGCCATCAAGGGTGACGCGGCCTGACCGCGTATCAAGGCGCACGTCACCAACGGTCAGTTCGGATGATGCATTGCCCGAAGCACGGCGGATAAGCGCACGAAGGCGCGCGATCAGCTCCTCGGTCTGGAAAGGCTTTGCCAGATAGTCGTCGGCGCCTGCATCAAGACCAGCAACCTTGTCCGACCAGCTGTCACGCGCGGTCAGAACCAGAACGGGGAACTTCCGGCCTTCTTTGCGCCAGCGATCCAGAACAGTCAGGCCATCGATTTCGGGCAGGCCAAGGTCCAAGATAACCGCATCGTAATTTTCCGTTGAGCCCATATAATGGCCGTCTTCACCATCGGTGGACAAATCAACCGCGTAGCCAGCCCCTTCAAGGGTGGACTTAAGTTGCTTGCCTAAGGTGGGCTCGTCTTCGACGATCAAGATGCGCATGCTGTACCCTTTGAAAATGAAAGATTATGCTGAATGAGGGCTAGCAGATTCATCGCCTGCCGCAAAATCCAATCAGCGCTGGCGCAATACGCTGCCGGTTTTGCCATCAACATCAACGAAAATGACTCGATCCTTATTGATGAACTTCAACCGGTAAACCTGCGCACTTGGGTCATATTCGGGGCCAAGATACTGCATCCCGCGCATACGCGGGACAACACTCGCCTCGATCTCGCGCAGCGACTTCACTTTTCCAGCAGCCATATCCTGACGCGCATCGTCCTGCTCACCACGGCGCGCATCAGCGGGAAAGGCAGCGAGCAACGCCATTGCGGATAGCCCTGCGAAAACTGAAGTTCGGTTCAACATCATTGCGCTCTACCCCTATGGCATTGAACGTAAAATGAATGGAGGCCGATCATACAACCGACCTCCGACAAGATTATTTCACCATTTCAAAGGTGAATGAAAGCGTCGCCCCAACGCTTAACTCACCAGGCGCGATTGGTGTGGTTTTTTCAGAGGCATCCATAGCGCGCGCGACCATGGGCATTGGATAGCCACCGCCCTGACTGTCGGTTTCTTCAACGCGCAATACGCGCACATCGGTGTAGCCGGCCTTTCGTGCCAGACCGCGCGCGCGGTTCATCGCGGTTGTCCAAACCTTGTCGCGCGCCGCAGCACGAAACGCGCTATCGTCGTCAATGCTGAAAGTTGGACCATTAAAGCTTGTCGCGCCGTCGACCGCGAGAGCATCCAGAAACGCGCCCAACTTTTTCAAGTCGCGTAGCTTCGAACTCACCATGTTTGATGCCTGATACCCTTTGAATACCTGCTGCCCATCGCGATAATCAAATTGCTGGTTAAGGCTAATCTGCGTGGTCTGGATATCCCGTTCTGCAATGCCCAGTTTCTTCAGCCGCGCGACGACAGATGCCATCTGTGCGTTGTTTGCGCGAACCGCTTCGCTTGCGGTGGGCGCCATGGTTTGCACGCCCGTTGAGAAAGTTGCGATATCCGGCTTGGTATCGACAGACTCGGTAATCGTCAGATCAATGACGGGGTTTGCAGCGGTGATATTGACCTGTGTGGCCATGGCCTCACCTGATGCCAAAACTGTGGTTGCCAGCAACGCAGCACAAATAATTCTACGCATAAATACTCCTGTTTGATGCCAACCACTTACGTCGCGGTTTGGCGTGCCCAATCGATATAGGCTTGGCGAAGCTGAACGGTTGCCGAACCGGGGGTTCCGTCACCGATTGCCTTGCCGTTGATTTCCACCACCGGCATCACAAAGCCCGATGCCGACGAAACGAAAGCTTCAGCGGCTTGTTCCGCCTCTGCAACCGAAAACGGCCGTTCCTCTATTATACGTCCGACTATCGGCAAGATGGCGGCGCGGGTGATACCGTGCAGAATTTCGCGATTCAGCGGGTGCGTGACCAGAACACCATCGTGGGTAATGATATGCGCATTTTGCGAAGTCCCCTCTGTCACTACGCCGCCGCGTTCCATCCACGCGTCGTCAACACCGCGTGCAATCGCCTCATTTTTCATGAGCGATGCGTAGAGCAATTGCGTGGTTTTGATATCGGCCCTGCCCCAGCGCAGATCAGGCAAGGTCACCACACGGATGCCGCGCTTTGCCAGTGGATTGTCCGCCAATGAACGGCTTTGGCTAAAGGCAAGAACCGTCGGCGTCGTGCCCGCGGGTGGGAAGACAAAATCCCGGTCAGTTGGCGCGCCGCGGGTGACTTGCCAATAGATCATGCCTTCTTCGACAGCGTTGCGCGCGACAAGTTCCCTGCAAATCGCGAGCCATGCTGCGGTATCCGGAGCGCCTTTGATGCCCAGTTCGCCAAGTGAGCGGGCGAGCCGTTGCACATGGCCATCGAAATCCACGAGTTTGCCATCCAGAACCGAGACAACCTCGTAGACCGAGTCAGAAAAGAGGAAGCCACGGTCGAATACCGACACTTTGCCTTCGGTTTCGGCGACATATTCGCCGTTCAGATAAATACTGCGCATTCGCTTTCGCCCCACCCGTCACCCTGAGCGTGTGTCAGGGTCTTAATTTCCATGGAATGCATCAAGTAAGATGCTGAAACAAGTTCAGCATGACTTTGCCGTGACGGTTGCAATACGGCAGCGCCCGCCCTATCCGCCCGTGACCATGTCACAACCGCCAATCTTCGCATTCGAAAAGCTCTCTCTACAGCAGGGTGGCGGCTGGCTGTTTCAGGATATTGACCTGTTCATTGGCGCGCGCGACCGCCTTGCCCTCATTGGCCGCAATGGTGCGGGCAAAACGACGTTGATGAAATTGGTGGCGGGCAGTGTCGAGGCCGACAAAGGTAATCGCGTCGTCGTGCCCGGCACGAACATCGTCATGCTCGAGCAGGACCCAGATGTTTCGGCGTTTGAAAAGCTGGTCGACTTTGCCGTGCATGGCGAAAAGGGTCCGCCCGAATATGCCGTTCGCGCAATTGCCGACCAATTGGGCATTGACCTTGACCGTGAGGCAAAGACCGCAAGCGGCGGAGAAAAGCGGCGCGCTGCCATCTGCCGCGCGCTGGCCAGCGAGCCTGACCTGCTGCTGTTGGATGAGCCGACAAACCATTTGGATCTTGCCGCGATCGAATGGCTGGAAGATTGGCTAACGCGTTACCGCGGTGCATTCATGGTCATCAGCCATGACCGGACTTTCTTGACTCGATTAACGCGGCAGACATTCTGGCTGGACCGAGGCCTGCTACGCCGGAACGAGATTGGCTTTGGCGGCTATGATGTCTGGACGGAACAGGTGTTCGCCGAAGATGCGCGCAATGCCAGCCGGCTTGACGCAAAGTTGAAAATTGAAGCGCACTGGCTCGAACGTGGCGTGACTGCGCGGCGTAAGCGCAACCAGGGCCGCTTGGCAAAGCTTTGGGAAATGCGTGCCGCACGCGCGGCGATGATTGGCCCGCAGGGCACTGCCAAGCTTGGCGCGTCGAGTGATGACAGCAAAACCAAAACCGTCATCAACGCCCAAGGCGTTGGCATAAGCTTTGGTCAGCGCACGATCATCAAAGATTTCACGTTGCGTGTTCAACGTGGTGACCGAATTGGCATCGTTGGCGCAAATGGCGCGGGCAAAACGACGTTAATCCGGCTTCTCACAGGCGAAACGGCTCCCGATACCGGCAGCATAACTTTGTCACCCACGCTGACCGGCATTGTCATCGACCAGCAGCGCAAACTGCTGACGCCACAAAAACGGGTGCGTGACGTGTTGGCAGATGGCGGCGACTGGGTTGATGTGCGCGGTGTGCGCAAGCATGTTCAGGGCTATCTGAAAGAGTTCCTGTTCGATCCATCGTTAATCGATGCGCGCATCGGCACATTATCGGGCGGCGAACAGTCAAGAATTCTGCTTGCCCGCGAATTTGCGCGCGAAGCCAATTTGCTTGTGCTTGACGAGCCGACTAACGACCTCGACCTTGAAACGCTGGACCTGTTGCAAGAAGTCATCTCCGATTATGACGGCACTGTCCTGATTGTCAGCCATGACCGTGATTTTCTGGACCGCACGGTCACGCTCACACTTGGGCTTGACGGGTCCGGCCATGTCGACATCATCGCCGGCGGCTATGCCGATTGGGAAGAAAAGCGAGACCGGCGGGATAAGCCCTCATCTGCAAAGAGCGCTGCCAAGGCAACGCAGGCACCGGCAGCTCCAGCCCCTGCAAAGAAAATCAAGCTGACCTACAAAGACCAGCGCGACTATGACCTGCTGCCCAGCCGCATCGCCGAAATCGATGCCGAGGTTGCGGCTGCCGAAAACGAAATGGGCGAACCTGCCCTCTACACACAAAACCCCGCGCGATTTACCGAGTTGACGGCCAAGACCGAAAAATTGCGTGCCGAAAAGGACGCAGCGGAGGAGCGTTGGCTCGAATTGGCCATGATGGTCGAGGAAGCGGCGACTTAACCCGGTATGCGATAGAAGGTCACAAGCCGGTCCAGCGCGATTTTCAACACCAGCTTTCCCGACCGCACTGGCCACGACATTTCACGTTCGGCCGCTGGCATGCTTTCGCCCACACAGATCACCCGCCATGCGATGTCCGACAGGTCGGGTCCAAGCGCGGACATTGCGCCATCGAACCGCGCCTTGGCACTCATCATCCGTTCGGTTTGGTTCAAGCCTGATGGCGCGGCGCGCTTTTGCCGCCCAAGCGGGATATTTTCCCACGACATGGTGGCATGCGGGCCAAGCGCGGCAGATTCATAATCGCGGCGTAAGGTTTCACCCGCTAACATCTGCCGGTCCGACAAATGACCGCGTGCATGCAACCAGGACAGCGGGGATTCTGCGAGATTGACGGTGACCGTGCGGCGTACTTTCGCGCTGCGTGGCACTGGGCCGCTTTCGAGCAATCCGCGTTCGGCCAATAGCCTGGGATCGGGTGCGCTATGATTTGAAACGGTCTTACTGGGCATATCTATTCTCCGGTTGATGACCGAATCACCCTTGCCATGTGGTAAATATTGTAGGAAAGAAAAAACCTATCTGGTGATGGAGTGTCCTATGCAAAGCCGAATTCGTGATGTTCGCAGGGCCAAGGGTCTGACCCTTGCCGATGTGGCTGAACGCTGCAAACCGGCCACCACGGCGCAGACCATTGGACGCCTTGAAACCGGCACGCGCGTGTTATCGCTGATCTGGATTAACCGCATTGCGGATGCCTTAGGCGTTGAATCGAGCGATCTGGTTGCCCTTCCCGATCAGCAATTTTTGCCGGTCGCAGCGGTCTTAAGCGAAGACGGCACACACGCGCCCACCAAGGAAGAACGCATCATGGTGCCCAACGTCAGCGGAACTATGGTCGGACTTCGGATCGCAGCAGCAACGGGCGAATACCGTCGTGGCGACGAGTTATGGCTTGAGCAAATTCAGCCTGACGCCTTTGCATCTGCCCTCAATCTCGACGTTCTGGTTCCTCGCCCCGGTGGCCGTTTCCTCTTTGGGCGGCTGTTGGGACGCGACGCGGGCAAGCTGCATCTGTTGCCGCTCGAGGCAGGAGCACGCCAGCAAGTCGTCACGGATCCGGCGTGGATCGCCAAAGCCGTCCGGCTTGTCCGCAAGCTGTAAGGCGTTCGGTGCGGATTCTCACCCTCTCGACGTTATTTCCGGCAGCTAACCGGCCCAACTTCGGCATATTCGTTGAGCGCCAAACGCACGCTCTGTCGGAAGTGCCGGACTTTGCGGTAACGGTGATCAACCCGGTCGGCACCGCGCCATGGCCGCTTAGCAACGCTTCGGGTCAGTCAGACCTGAAAGCGTTGGAGAATGAAAGCTGGCGGGGGCTTGAAGTGTACCGTCCGAAGTTCACTGCGATCCCGGTTATCGGCGGCGCGCGCAATCCCGCCGCGATTGCCCGGGCAATCCTACCGCTCGCCAAGCAGCTGCATCGCGAAACGCCCTTCGACCTCATCGATGCCGAGTTTTTTTATCCCGATGGCCCCGCCGCGATGCGCTTGTCCGACGCGCTTGGCATACCCTTTACGGTTAAGGCGCGGGGAGCGGATATCCATTATTGGGGACAACAACGAGGCTGCCGTAGCCAGATAATTGATGCAGCTGACAAAGCTGCCGGATTGCTGGCCGTATCCGGCGCTCTCAAGTCAGACATGGCCGCTATGGGCATGAATGCTGACAAAATCTGCGTACATTATACGGGATTGAACCAAGGCCGCTTTGTGCCGCGTGACCGCGCAGCGGAAAAGGCGCGGCTTGGGATTACTGGCCCAGTGATATT
>JBKBTH010000265.1:0-3374 GCA_046290915.1 Sphingorhabdus sp. | reverse complement strand
GAGGGGACCGGTAACCAGACACTGCTGAACAGCAGATGAGCGGTAACATCCATCTCCGCGAATTATTTCCGGATGCTTTACACACCGAGATTGCGAAATGCCAGACGGAACAGAAAGCTGTTTCCGCGCTGCGAATCTCCAACAGGCTGATAGTCGCGTCGCCATGTCAGGCTTAACGACAGGCAGTCGTCGTCATACGCCACACCAAGCCGGTGCCGGATAGGATCAAATCCATCGGAGATACTTGTCGGATCCTCAGTTGTGTCGGTCAAATCGATAATCGTTGAACCAAACACCGACCAATAGCGGGCAACACGGACTCGCCCAGCCAAACGAATTTCTTCGCGGTCCGTAAGATCTTCAAGTGTCGGTCCGATGTTGCGATTAAGCTTTAGATATCCTGCCTGAACATAGGTTCCGCGTGAACCGATGGTGGCATCGATTTCGTTGCGGCGGATCGATAAATTGTCTTTATCTAGCCGGAAGCGGTGCGTGAGCTTAACCAAATCCTTGAACCGGAATTCGGACCGTCCGACAATATCCGATGCTTTGTCAGATAGGCCTGTTCCATCCGGAAAAATAGATTCACGGTTGGACAGGCGGTAACTTTGGCCAAGACTTATGTCAGCGGTGAAATCCGATTTGCGCAGCGCCCAGTCAAATCCGTAAGTGATGCGATAGTCGTCTTCAAACCGGTCATAGCCCGGGAAACGGTTGAGTGCGAACAGGTTGCTGTCTTCTAAATCGACCGCCCGCGAATCTTCGTTTGGAATGTTTAAATTGGAAATCGACGGTGCTGCAACAACCTGAACGCGCGGCGTAAAAATTTGCGTCCCACCAAAGGCTTCGCCGACGAAAGGCCATTTAATGTCAGTCGCAGCGGCGAAAATGGCGCGGTGTTCCCATCCGGAATCGCCTCTGTAAATGGGGGTGAGCGTGCTTGCATTTTCATCGCTGTGGTACACATCCCCGCGCGCAAGCATTGTGAAGGTCACTTCCTGCCCAAGCCCTGTTATCTTGCGCAGGTCCCACTTTGCGGCGGCAAATGCGCGCTGCGTGTCCTGACCTTCAGTGCGACCAATCGCCAGGCTGTTGGCTTGAAGCTGAATCGTACCACCGACAACAGGCGCATCTATACGCAGGCGGTAATCAATTTCTGGTAGCGCTATGGGAGCAAGACCCTGCCGATCACCGGTGCGCAGCGTTTGTACCGCCCAGCCCGCAAGCGAGAAGTAACTCTTGTTACCAATCCGCTCGGCCGAAAACGTGGATCGCAGCCGGTCATCGCGGCTGATGTCATATCGGCGCAGAAAGGTGCGATCGGACGCATAACGGCCAGATGCCGAAATGGACCAATAGGGATCGAACTGGAACTTCCCTGCACCTTCAAGATACCCGCGGAACGCATCTGCGCCAAGCGGTGTCGATACGCCGCTGGTGCTAATCCGGTTACTGTAGGTGCCATAGGCCGTCAGATCGACAGCACCCTTCTTTTCGAGTGTCCGGAAGGTGACCCGCCCTAATGGCGCTGCGCCGGAAAAGGCAGTTATTGCTGCAGTCGCATCGCGATTTTCAGCCATCCGCCAATAATAAGACTGCTCAAGCTCGACGCCGTTGTTGCGTGAAAATCCAATGCTGGGGACCAGAAAGCCGCTCCCGGCTGTAGCATCTACGGGGTGTGAGAGAAATGGCAGAGGAATGACCGGAAGGCCAAACAGCTCAATGCGAGCGCCCTTGTACACAACGCGCTTTCTGCTGGGGTCATAGACAACCTTAATCGCCTTTACTTCCCAACTTGGCTTTTTTGGACAGCCGTCGGCGTCTACGACCTTACATGCGGTGTATGCCGCATAATCAAGTGTATAAATGCCGTCCTGCCGTGCACCACGTTTGGCAGCAAGCCGGCTTTCGTCGGCCAACACCACGAGCAGATTGTCGATGACGCCGTCCTTTAACGCATCGGTGAGTTCAATCTTGTCCCCATATGCAACGTCGCCTTCAGGGCCGGTAGCGCGAATGGCGCCTTCTGCGAAAACCTGGCCGCTTTTGCGGTCCCAAATAATGTTATCCGCCCGCACGGTGTATCCCGCACGACTGGCAATAACGTCGCCCTTTGCGGTCACTGTTTCTGTATTTGAGTCATATTCAACAACAGCAGCCGAGAATTCAACTTGGTCGCTGGCCTGCTGCGGCACCGCTGCGACTGAGTCTGTTTGGGCAAGGGCAACAGACGACACAGACCCACAACCAATGAAGATTGGCACCAGCAAAGCGCGAGAGATAAAGGTCCGGGTAGCGGGGATGTTCATAAAAACCGTGCAGTCCTTTATCGCCGCTATCGCTGTGGGTCCACCCATGTTCCCATGCAAGGCTGTATTTGCGGTTAACAGTGGGCATTTAACCGCTATCTTTTGCTTTAATCCGAGGCAGAATTAGGCCTATAGGTCCAATAAACCAGTTACCGCGTAAAAAGGCTTATCGTTTCCATGAAAATCAATTTTTCCGACGCACGTCCTCAAGATGCAGATGTGCTCGCGTTCATCGTGACAAAAACCACCTTTGCTGACTTCAAGTTTCCGCTGGAAAATAGCGATATTGTCCACGCGACAGCAAAGCTTGCGCGTTTTGAAGGTGCGGCAGGGCAAAGCTTTTTGCTGATCAACGAAGAGGGCGGAAAGCTTGTTCGTATCATTCTGGTCGGCGTCGCTGATGGTGATGCTGGTGATTATCAAAAGGCTGGCGGCGAAATTGTGGCCAAGGTTCAGACGTCCGGTGCAAAACACATTGCCATTCATGGCGCAAACCTCAGCGCGAAAGCCGCAGCCGAAGCCGCATATGGTGCAACATTGCGCAACTGGCGCATGGACAAGTACCGCACCAAAATGGCGGAAACGTCAAAACCAACGGTTGAAACACTTACAGTGGCTGCTGCACCTGCGGAAGCAAATGTATTGTGGCCAAGCTATCATGCGATTGCCGAGGGCGTCGCGTTGACCAAGGAGCTGGTCACTGAACCTGCGAACATTATTTATCCGGAGAGCTTTGTAGAACGCTGCAAGCACCTCGCGGACCTTGGCGTAGAAATCAGCGTGCTTGATGACAAGGACATGGCTGCACTCGGTATGGGCGCATTGCTTGGCGTCGCGCAAGGCTCACGTCGTCCCGCCCGTATGCTCGTGATGAAGTGGGACGGTACTGGCGGTTCGCAAGAACGGCCAGTTGCGTTGGTCGGCAAGGGCGTGACTTTTGATACTGGCGGCATTTCCATTAAGCCAGCCGCGGGCATGGAAGACATGAAGTGGGACATGGGCGGCGCGGGCGCTGTCGCAGGCGCGATGAAGGCGCTCGCTGGACGCAAGGCCAAGGCTTATGTT
>JBKBTH010000264.1:0-3384 GCA_046290915.1 Sphingorhabdus sp. | reverse complement strand
CTGGCAATCTCGCCATATGCGGGGATTTTTTGCGACTTTAGGGACGGGCATGGTTATTTTGGCGGCTGGAAGTGCGCCAGAGGCCGCTTTTGCCCGGGAAACCGAACAATCCGAAATCGCGAACTGCACGGACCCCCGGCACAGACATGTTGTGGTCCGGCTGTTGAC
The DNA here is from genome assembly GCA_046290915.1 of Sphingorhabdus sp. GTDB lineage: Bacteria > Pseudomonadota > Alphaproteobacteria > Sphingomonadales > Sphingomonadaceae > Sphingorhabdus_B. The sequence continues at coordinate 3,216 of JBKBTH010000264.1, read as the reverse complement.
CGAATCACTGCCGGTACGGAAAACAGAAAAACAGCGCGTCCGTCGGATATTGATGTAACTTCGGATTAGTCCGCTTCGCGCAGCAGCTTTGCCATTTCGGCGTCATCCCATTCGACACCGCCCGCCACGCGCCAGACTTCTTTGCCTTCACTGTCATATAATATGGTGGTCGGCAGCGCGATCGCGTTGTTGAATGCAGCCAGCAAGACATTGTCGGCATCAGTGTAGGGCTCCAAATTCTTGACCCCAGTTTCGTTAAAAAACGCCACGACAGGTGCGCGCCCTTCAAGATCTTCCGACACGGCGATGACCTTCATCCGGTCTTTTTCTAACTCGGCCAGTGCGTCCAAGGTAGGCATTTCTGCTTTGCATGGCGCACACCATGTTGCCCAAATGTTGAGTAACAACGGCTTGCCCTCAAAATCGGCAAGGCTGACATCCTGACCTTGCGCGTCGGCGAAAGGTGCCGAGGGTGCTTTTTGACCAGCAAATTTATAGCTTAACGTGGCGCGCATGCCATTGGCGCTTTCAAGACCGATTTCCGCCTTGTCAGACGCGGTTGCCGTGCCGGTGGATGCGGGTTGCGCTTGCCCCTCGGGTTGGCTTTCTTTATCGCACCCAGCCAGCACTAAAAGGATTAAGGCAATTACAAAGCGCATCTCTGATTCCAATAGCATGTGGGGCGGCCGGTTTGGCGAAGGCCCTGGCGTTATTATGCGCGAGATAAATGCCTCAATCCCATTCGACAAGCGTCTTTGGCAGGAAGACATTGCGGGCAGCAAAGCGCATGCCGATATGCTTGCCGCGAACGGGATTATTGCGGTGTCAGACAATGCAGCAATCCAAAGCGGGCTGGATAGCATTTACGCCGAATATGAAGCAAATGGCGTACCCGAAGACCTGACGCTTGAAGACATCCATATGGTCACCGAAACGCGGTTGCGCGCATTGGTGGGTGAGCCTGCGGCGCGGCTGCACACCGCAAGGTCGAGAAATGACCAAGTGGCGACCGACTTCCGCCTTTGGGTGCGCAATGCGACAAACGAAATCGATGCTGGCCTGTGCGCATTTCAGTCGGCGCTGGTAACGCGTGCGGAGGAACATGCCGATAGCATCATGCCCGGCTTCACGCATTTGCAAGTCGCGCAGCCCGTAACCCTTGGCCATCACCTGATGGCTTATTATGAGATGGCAAAGCGCGACCGCAGCCGCTTTGCCGATTGCCGCAGCCGGCTCAACCATTCGCCCTTGGGCGCGGCTGCACTTGCGGGCACATCCTTCCCGATTGATCGCACTGCAACGGCATTGGCGCTTGGCTTTGATGGCCCCATGGCGAACAGTCTGGACTCTGTTTCAGACCGTGACTTCGCGCTGGAGTTCCTCACAGCCGCGGCACAAACCGCGTTGCATCTCTCACGGTTGGCGGAGGAAATGATCATATGGGCGTCGCAGCCTTATGGTTTCATCAGCCTGCCCGATGCATGGTCGACAGGCAGCTCGATCATGCCGCAAAAGCGGAACCCCGACGCGGCTGAGCTGGTGCGCGGACATGCGGGCAGGATCATTGGCTGCATGAATAGCCTCATGATCACCATGAAGGGTCTGCCACTCGCTTATTCCAAAGACATGCAGGACGATAAGCCGCCAGTGTTTGAGGCGTATGACTTGTTGGCATTGTCCATCGCCGCAATGACGGGAATGATCGCCAATGTGACGTTCAACACATCGCGGATGCGCGAGGTTGCGGCCAGCGGATTTTCCACCGCGACCGACTTGGCGGATTGGCTTGTGCGCGAATTTGGCATGCCCTTCCGCGAGGCACATCATGTCACAGGCAGCGTCGTGAAATCCTGCGAAGCGCGTGGCTTGAACCTGTCCGCCATCACAGTGGACGACCTTTCTGCCATCAATCCAGCCTTGGCTGGCTGCATTTTGCCTGATCTGTCGATTGAGGGATCAGTCAACAGCCGGACGAGCGCTGGCGGCACGGCGCCAGTTCGGGTAAAAGAAGCCATTATGGCTGCCAAAAAGGAACTTGAGGCATGAAACCGGCGCGCATCACCTTCATCATTGGCGTCGCCATGTGCGTTGTGGGCTGCGGCAAAGTGGGCGACCTTGAGCCGCGCACGGGCAACACCCTGCCCCCGCAAGCTTATGGCCAAACCATTGAACAAACCGCCAAGGTTCTCACCACGCCGTCGGTTCAGGCACGGCCCGGCCGCACCGACGAGTTGCTGAAACGGTCCGAGCGGCGCGAAGATGACCCATTCGACGTCGCGCCGGGGGAAGAGCCTAAACCGTTCGATCCCGAACAGACCGCTTCGCCTAAGAAAACCCCTCCCAAATAAGTATCGATTCCTATGAACCATTTTGACCTCATAAATGGCGTGTTGCACGCCGAAGATGTGGCCCTGCCCGACATTGCGGCGGCGGTTGGCACACCTGTCTATGTCTATTCGCGCGCAACGCTGGAGCGTCATGCCCAGGTATTCCGCGAAGGCCTGTCGGGCCTCGATAACCCGCATCTGGCTTTTGCTGTAAAGTCCAACCCGAACCTTGCTGTATTGAAAGTGCTCGCGCGGCAGGGTTATGGCGCGGACGTTGTATCGGGCGGCGAAATGGACCGTGCACTTGCCGCTGGCATGGCGGCACAAGACATTGTGTTTTCAGGCGTTGGCAAGACGGCAGAAGAGATCGTCCGCGCATTGAAGGCCGGCATTGGCCAATTTAATATCGAGTCCGAAGAAGAAGGCCGCGAGCTTGCGATGCTTGCGAACACTTTGAACTATCAAGCAAACGCCGTGCTGCGCATCAACCCCGATGTTGACGCGGGCACACATGGCAAAATTTCAACGGGGAAGGCCGACAATAAATTTGGCGTCGGCATTCACCGTGCCCCGGAAATTTATGCCCGGTTAAATGCTTTGCCTGGACTGAATATGCGGGGTGTTGCGTTGCATATCGGCAGCCAGCTCACAAGCCTTGAGCCGCTGGAGACAGCGTTCACAAAGGTCGGCGCGCTGGTGCGTCATTTGCGCGATCAGGGCCACACAGTCACTCATGTTGATTTAGGCGGGGGCCTTGGCGTGCGCTACCGTGACGGCGACAATCCACCTGAGCCTTCCGAATATGGTGCGATGGTTGCGCGTGTGACGAAGGACTGGGGCGTGCGTTTGATGTTCGAACCCGGCCGCGTCATCGCCGGCAATGCCGGTG
>JBKBTH010000263.1:0-3402 GCA_046290915.1 Sphingorhabdus sp. | reverse complement strand
CCCTTGCCCGATCCATAGGTCACCTGCCCAATCTGGCCATCCTGCGCCGCGCAGCTTGATGTCAGAATGATCGTGCCGCGCTCGCCATCGTCGTTCAATGGATCTGCCGAAGCCATGCCGAGCGCTGCGATTGAAGCGATTCGGTAGCTTGCCACCGCAATCCCCAACATTCCGCGTTCAAACCCTTCGGTCGGCGCGCGCTTGAAACATTTGTTTTCCTTGTCCCAGCCAACAGTCTTTCCACCGCCCGCAACCATTGCGCAGTGAACAACGATGCGTTCCTGACCATTGGCGGCGCGTGCTGCGTCAAATCCCGCCTGCACGCTTTCCTCCGACATAATGTCGACCTTGTGGAACGTGGTTCCCAACTCGGCAGCATATTTTGCCCCTGCTTCCTCGTTCAAATCAAAGACTGCGACCTTCACGCCCGCGTCGCGGAGCGCCCGGACGGTCGCTAAGCCGAGGCCCGACGCACCGCCGGTAACGATGGCTGAAAGAGAGGAATCGATTTTCATGAGGTATGCCTTTTCGCAATTGTTGATGCTGGTATCGCCAACGCATGCAGATATCGCAAGCATCAACCACGCTTTGCGCAATCGTCGCTGCGATGGATTACGAAGTGCGGTTTTCTCTAGACGAAGCAGGGATTAAACAAGCGCGCAAAGGGGTTAAATATGATCAAAGTTATGCAGGGCGTTCGCGTTCTCGAAGTGGCGCAATTCACATTTGTACCGGCAGCGGGTGGAATTCTGGCCGATTGGGGTGCAGACGTCATCAAAATCGAACATCCGGTGCGCGGTGATACGCAGCGCAGCTTTCTCAACATGGGCGGGGTCACGCTCGATCCGCTGCGCCATACCTTGGTCGAGCACCCCAATCGCGGCAAGCGAAGCGTCGGTATCGATGTCTCCACTCCAGAGGGGCAGGAAGTGTTGTATGAGCTGGCCAAAACCGCTGACGTATTCCTGACCAACTATCTTCCGCAGGTCAGGCAGAAGAATAAGTTCGACATCGAACATATCCGCGCCGTCAATCCAAACATCATCTATGCGCGTGGCAGTGCCCTTGGTGACAAGGGCCCCGAACGCGAAGTGGGTGGCTTTGATGGAACTTGCTTCTGGGCGCGCAGTGGCATTGCACACGCCATGACGCCCGAGGAAATGCCCGGTCCACTAGGTCAAGGCATTCCAGCTTTCGGCGATTCGATTGGCGGCATGTTTATAGCCGGGGGCATTTCCTCGGCGCTGTATCACCGCGAGAAAACGGGTGAAGCGGTCGAGCTCGACGTTTCACTTCTGTCGACCGCGTGGTGGGCATCGGGTGCGGTTATCGCGCAAGGTATGGAAACCGGAATCCTCACGCGGAACACCATGCCGCAATCCGGCGGCAGTGCAAGAAACCCGTTCATGGGCAATTATTGGACATCCGATGGCGGCACGATCAACCTGTGCATCGTCAGCCCGACGGGATTGATCCGCGACACATTCGAACATGTTGGGCGCCCTGAAGCGGGCGACGATCCTCGGTTCAAAGATGTACGCAGCCTGATCGATAACGCTGGGGCCGCCAGCGGAATATTGGCGGGCGCCTTTGCTGAAAAACCGTTCGATTACTGGCGCAAGCATTTAAAAACCATGAAAGGTCAATGGGCTCCGGTGCAAAGTCTGATGGACCTGACGACCGACGAGCAAGCGGTCGCAAACGATATGATTATCGAAGTGGAAGGAGCCGATGGCGGTGAACCGTTAAGGCTGGTCCGCGGTCCAGTTCAGTTCAATCATGAACCGCTGGTGACAACGCGTGCGCCTCAAGCATCGGAGCATACCGAGTTGGTGCTGATGGAAATGGGCATGGAGTGGGACCGGATCGAATCGCTCAAGGAGTTGGGTGCAATTGCCTGACGCAGTTCCGCCCCTAGCGGAGATGATACAGCGGGCGCTCGCCCGCGATTCCGAACGTCCAGCAATCCAGTTTGAAGGGCGATGGTACAATTGGGGTGGCTTGCGACGCGATGCCGAGCGGTTGAGCGCGCTTCTGGATGCCAGCGGCATTGATGCTGATGCACCAGTCGCGTTTGTTCCCCGTAACCGTCCCTCGTCAATCGCAGCATTGCTGGGACTGCTGGCAACGAAGCGGACAGTTCGGATGATATATGCGTTCCAGTCTGCAGAGGCGATCGCGCGGGAGATTGTGCGGCTTGAACCAGCAGCCGCTATTGTGGATGCGGTGGACCTGACCGATCCGATTGTCACCGTGCTACAGGCCAACGGGCTGGCAGGTATCGTTCTCAGTGATGGCACAATCGAGGCAATCGAAGGGGCGGAGTGCGCCGGACAGAGAGCAAAGTGTCGTAAAGGTCCGGACGAACCGCTGATCGAAATATTGACCAGTGGTACGACTGGCCCACCGAAGCAATTTCCGATACGCCATCGGATGGTGGCGGAAAACATGGTTGGTGCTGGGGCATTGGAACCGCAAGCACAAGAAGCTGCGGCGGCGCTAGCACCCTATCTACTCTATTTCCCATTGGGCAATATTTCTGGGATCTATTCGACGATCCCGACACTAATCAAAGGGCAGCGGGCCTGCCTGATCGACCGTTTCAGTATTGCCGCGTGGCATGATTATGTGTTGCGCCACCGCCCCACACACAGCGGCATTCCGCCATCAACAATGCGTGCGCTGCTCGATGCCAACGTCCCGGCAGCCGACCTGGCTTCGATAAAGGCCATGGGTGTCGGAGCAGCTCCGCTAGACCCCGAACTGCAACGCGCATTCGAAGACCGTTATGGCATACCAATCCTGCTCTCCTACGGCGCGACTGAGTTTGGCGGCCCCGTTTGCGCTTGGTCGCCGGAACTCCATGCCGATTGGGGCCGAGCGAAGATTGGTAGCGTCGGGCGCCCGATATTGGGAGCGCGGTTGCGGGTAATCGATGCCGAGAGCGGCGCGGAGTTACCAGCCGGAAACGAAGGAATGCTCGAAGTTATATCTCCGAGAATCGGGCCTGACTGGATCAGGACGTCGGATATCGCGGTAATCGACAGCGACGGTTTTTTGTTTCTCTGCGGACGTGCCGACGGTGCGATCATGCGCGGCGGTTTTAAGATTTTGCCCGAAACAATCGAGCGCGCATTGTTGCAACACGACGCTGTCGCCGAGGCTGCGGTGGTCGATGTTGGCGATGAGCGAGTCGGACAGGTTCCTGGCGCTGCCATCGTTTGGGCCGCAAAATCAGGTATAACAGACCAGAAATTGCTCGAATTGCACTTGCGCAGCCTGCTGCCCGCTACGCACATTCCGCTATATTGGCATTTTTGCGATGCCCTACCCTGCAACAACTCCATGAAAATAGACCGCATCGCAATCCGGCATATTTTTAATGACATAAACAGCCTCTAG
>JBKBTH010000262.1:259-3406 GCA_046290915.1 Sphingorhabdus sp. | reverse complement strand
CGCGGGAAATCTATGACCGGCTGGTAGCGATTAAGGGCGCACAGAATGTCGCGCTGATTACGGGCGAGGAACGGATTGAGCCGCCGCAGGCGCGTTGGTATTGCTGCACCGTTGAAAGCATGCCGATCCACAAGGAATTTGCCTTCGTCGCGATTGACGAGGCGCAATTGGGCGCTGACCCCGAACGCGGGCATATTTTTACCGACCGCATTTTGCATGCACGCGGGCGTGAGGAAACGATGATCTTGGGGTCGGAAAGCCTTCGGCCCATCATTCGGTCGCTGCTGCCTGACGCGGAGATCATCTCTCGTCCGCGCTTTTCCACCTTGAGCTACGCTGGCGCGAAGAAGCTTTCGCGGCTGCCCAAACGATCCGCCATTGTCGCGTTTTCCATTGAGCAAGTGTATGCGGTCGCGGAAACATTACGACGGATGCGTGGCGGCGCTGCGGTTGTGATGGGCGCTTTGTCCCCGCGCACCCGCAACGCGCAGGTTGCGATGTTTCAGTCAGGCGAGGTCGACTATCTCGTGGCCACCGACGCCATTGGCATGGGGCTGAACTTAGATGTCGCGCATGTTGCCTTTGTCAGCCTATCGAAATTCGATGGCTCGCGTCGACGCCGATTGACCGTCGCTGAGATGGCGCAAATTGCGGGACGGGCCGGACGACATCAGCGCGACGGAAGCTTTGGAACGCTTGCCGGTGAAGGTAGCGAGTTCACACCCGAAGAAGTTCTGGCGATTGAAGGCCACAGTTTCCCGCGGCTTGACTGGCTCTATTGGCGCGAAGCAAAGCCGCGATTTAACGACATTGCGACGCTGATTGCGGATCTTGAGAAAAAACCCGGGCGTCCGGGCTTGTTGCCAGCGCCAAAGGTTATCGACTTGCTGGTGCTCAAGCGGTTGGCCGAAATGCCCGACGTTAAATCGCTCATCCGGCACCCTGTTGATGTGGCACGGCTATGGGAAGTGGCCTGCTTGCCCGATTTCCGGCAAATGGGTGAAGAGCATCACAGTCGCTTTGTCGCGTCCTTGTGGCAACATCTGGGGCAGGGCGCGCGTGTCATTCCGCATAGCATTTATGCAAACGAACTGGCTCGACTGGATAACATTCAAGGCGACGTCGATACCTTGTCCGCCCGAATCGCGGCAGTCCGCACTTGGACCTATATCGCGCATCGCAACGACTGGTTGGCCAACCCGCCAGCGATGGCAGAACGCGCGCGTGCATTGGAAGAAAAATTATCGGACGCATTGCACGATGCGCTGCGTCAGCGGTTTGTGGACAAACGCACATCAATGTTGCTGCGGAAAGGCGCTGGAGATGTTGGGTTGTTGCCCGTCGAAATCCAGCACGATAAACGCGTTCTTGTTGATGGCGAAGACATAGGAACTTTACAGGGCTTTGCCTTTCGGGTTGACCCGGCGGCAAAAGCGGGTGACCGTAAATTATTATTGGCTGCCGCAGAACGACATCTGGCGGCGCATTTGAGACAAAAGGCAAAGGACGTAAGTATGGCAGAAGATAGCGAATTCTCGCTCGCAGCCGATGGGGAGGGTAAACCTTCAATCTTCTGGAAGGATGATCTTCTGGGCACATTGACCAAGGGTCGTACGCTGCTTCAACCTGCTTTTGCGCCGGTCAAAGCCGTGGCTGGACTTGAGGGCGATGCCCTGCGCGAAATCGTTACGCGCGCCGAGACGTGGATTGAAAGCCAATTGGCAAAAGCGATGGGCGGCATCGTCGGATTGCTCGACTTGGCGCAGCAGGCTGATGTTGATGGCAATGTTCGTGCGCTGGCCGTGCGCTTGGCGGATGAAGGCGGGATTGCTGGCCGACATTATCTCGCCGACGCCATTGCCGCGCTTCCCAAGGAAGCCCGAGGTGCTGCGCGCAAGGGCGGAATCGTTTTTGGCGCGCTTGATATTTATCATCACGCTGCATTGAAACCTGCCGCAGCGAAATGGCGCGCAGCCTTGTTTGCGGCACGCGACAGTCGCGCAATGTCCGCGCTTCCGCCCGAAAGCGCGGTGCATCTGAAGACTTGGAATTTTGCGAACCCATCGGAAGCCAGAAACGCGGGTTATCGCCGGATTGGTGATGAGTATGTGCGCATCGATTTAGCCGAACGCGTTATTAAAAAGGCGCATGAAGCGCGCGGGCAGAATAATGCTTTTGGCATGGACATGGCGTTTGCAACGTCATTGGGCATTAGCGAAGCCGGTCTGAAGGCGTTGATGCGCGACGCCGGTTTCCGTCCTGCTGATGCGGTGGTCGTTAGTGAATCGGTTGTAACTGAGGCGGCAGCTACACCAGATGCGGTCGTCGATGACGCGCCGGTTGAGGCAGTCGCTACCGTGGAAGAAAACACGCCAGCTGAGACTGCGCCTGAAACCCCGGTCGAAGCCGCACCAGCAACTGATGCCGAGGCGGAAGTCTCGCCAAACTTAAGCCTATCAAAAGAACCCGCGCCAGTCGTCCTGACCCATTGGCGTTGGGTGGGCTTGCCCAAGCCACGCCCACAGGAGCAGCGCAGGCCGCATGCTTCAGCAGAGCGAAAGCCGCATGCGTCGGCGAAGCCAAAGGGTAAGCCTGATCGCGCGCCGCCTGCACCAAAGCAAAGTGCACCGCCATCAGCGCTGGCATTGCAACTGGCTGCGCTCAAGGGCCTCAAGCTCTAGAAAGCTAGCCAAACCTTGCGGATCGACAAGCTACTGTTCTTTCTGCGATTGGCCAAAAGCCGTTCGCTTGCGTTAAGTTGGGCGGAGGCCGGACATATCCGTTTGAACGGGCGCCGGATCGAAAAAGGCAGCGTTGGGGTGCGCATTGGCGACGTTATCACCATGCCGTTGGGCGAGGCGATTTTGACTTTGAAGCTGCTGTCGGTCCCTGATCGGCGTGGTCCGGCATCCGAGGCACAGCTTTTCTATCAGCGTATCGATTAAAAAATTGGTGACCGGCTGCAATCCGGCGTTGACTTCCCCCCGCGCCTCGCAATAGGCAGACGAATTGAAACGGCTAATCCGCCGTCGTGTTTGGGAGAATTCCGCCAATGACTTATGTCGTTACCGATGCCTGCATCCGCTGCAAATATATGGACTGCGTTGAAGTATGTCCGGTGGATTGCTTCTATGAAGGCGACAATAT
>JBKBTH010000262.1:0-249 GCA_046290915.1 Sphingorhabdus sp. | reverse complement strand
CATCGATTGCGGCGTTTGCGAACCCGAATGCCCTGCAGAAGCAATTTTGCCAGACACCGAAAATGGTCTGGAGCAATGGCTCGAACTCAACGCAACCTACAGCGCAGAATGGCCGAACATCACGTCAAGCCGTGAGCCGCCTGCAGATGCCGATGAGCATAAGGGCGAAGAAGGCAAGTTTGACAAATATTTCAGCGCTGATCCCGGCGACGGCGATTAAGCCTTCGCGGCACGCCGCTGCTTAAGCCA
>JBKBTH010000261.1:0-3410 GCA_046290915.1 Sphingorhabdus sp. | reverse complement strand
CTGCAGTGGGAAGTCGTTGACGCCTGTCTGCAGCTCCATGGCGGCGCTGGCTATATGAACGAATACCCAATCGCCCGTATGTGGCGTGCCGCCCGCGTAACGCGCATTTTCGGCGGGACGAACGAGATCATGAAGGAACTGATTGGTCGCGGGCTTTAACACCCAGCTAATAAGCCAGCCCCGTCACCCTGAAGCCGAAGGCGTGCAGCGCACAACTTGGTTTAGGATCTTGATATCCCCGTGTGGGAAGTAAGATGCTGAAACAAGTTCAGCATGACGGCCGTAGAATATGGAATGATGTTATGCCCAGGCCTCAAGCATGGCAGCTTAACCCTGCCGGCTACCCCTTCAGCCATCGCACCGAAACGCGGTTTGCCGACATGGATGTGCTTGGCCATATCAACAATGTCGCAATGGCAGGGCTGTTCGAACATGGCCGGGGCATGTTCAACCATGCTATTGAGGTCCAGCGCCGCGCGCCGGGCCAAAGATGGCTGATCGCCAGCGTCAATCTCGACTATATCGCAGAGGCGCATTTCCCCGAGCATGTCGACATCGCCAGCGGAATTGCGCGAATTGGCAATAGCAGCTGGGATATAGCTTCCGCAGCCTTTCAGGGCGGCGAATGCAAGGCCACGTGTATCACGACGATCGTGCTGACAAACGCGGACGGCTCAGCGCCGATCCCCGAAGGACTTCGGGAAGAGTTCGAACGACTGCGCGTAAAAACAGCTTAATCTGCGAAAGTTGGGGTGCGTTTTTGCATCCCGGCCATAACTGCCTCAATCTGGTTAGGCGTTCGGATAACGCGCGCTTGTCGAACGCTTTCAGCCATCAAGATCGCGTCTTCATCTAGATCGCCATATTCGTTGAACAGCGCCTTGGCCTCGCGCATTGCGCCGGGGTTGCGGTCCGCGATGTCGCGCGCGATCGCCATGGCACGGGTGTGCGGATTTTCATCGACGAAGGTCGCGAAGCCCAGCATCAAAGCTTCGGCCCCCGAAAACTCTCGGTTGGTGTAAGTCAACTCGCGCAGCATATCTTCACGCACCATACCGCGCCATAATGCGTATCCGCCCATATCGGGGATCAGCCCCCATTTCATTTCCATCACCGCAAGCCGCGCATCGGGCGCAATCACCCGGATGTCCGCACCGCTCGCAATTTGAAGACCGCCGCCAAAACACACGCCGTGGACTGCGGCAATCACCGGCATAGGCAATTTGCGCCAGAGCATCGCAACTTGCTGGAATGTGTTGGCGTTCCCATGCGACCGGTCAATAAGGTTGCCCATGCTGCTGTTCGCGCTCGCACCGCCGCTTGCCATGCTGGCCATATCAAGGCCTGCGCAAAAGCTACGTCCCTCACCCGACAGCACCACGGCGCGCACGCCCGTCATCGCTGCAAGCTCTTCTCCTGCAGATATGATCCCGTGAAACATTGCAGGGTCAAGCGCATTCATTTTGTCGGCGCGCGTAAGCCGCACATCGGCAACGTGGTTCTCAACGGTTATACTAACGCGGTCGTTCATGCGGCGCTCCTATTCAACGCAAATTCTACCAAAGGCAGTTGGTCATTACCAAAATACATATATGTTTTGTCGACGAAAATGGTCGGCGAGCCATAGCCGCCGCGCGCAATGACTTCATCCGTATTCGCACGCAGAAGTGCCTTTACTTCGTCTGACTGCGAACGTGCGCGCAGGGCGTCACCATCCAGACCGACGCTGTTGGCCACCGCAACCAGCACGTCGGGATCATCAAGATTTTCCTGAGCGCCAAAATAGCTTTCGAACGCAGCTTTGGTGAATGCGTGCAGTGCCGCTGGATCATCGGCAAGACTGCAGGCCATGCGCATCGCGTTGACGCTTTTGGCCGGATGATATTGGCTTGGAAAATTCAGTGCGAGCTTGGCTAAAGCGGCCCATTCACGCAGTGTTTTCCAGCTGTGTAACAGCTTTGGATTGTCCGATGCTTCGCGGGCAGTATAAACTGACGGATTGACCGCATTGAACACGCCGCCGACCAATATCGGGCGCAATGTCATCGTCGCCCCTGTGCGTTCAAGCAAAGCTGCGATATTCGTGAACGCCAAATAGGTCCATGGGCTTGAAAGATCGTAGAAAAATTCAACCCGATCGCTGTGCATTTTACCCTCCCGATATTGCACCCTGCTTTAGCATTGCCGATTATTTAATGAAGCGATTAAATTGCGAATTACTAACTGCAACAATGTTCCCGGACTGGTCGGTGAATATGCACCACTGGCCGCATCAAAGACAGAATATCTACGGTCTTAAATTGACATTAACCATATGGCGTCACAGGGAAGTGGGCAGATAAAAATGTCCGGGTGGATAAGGACAGGGTCGTGGATACAGTTCTGAATGTTTGAAGGCAAAGATACGCACTTTGCCGCGGCCGGTTGGAACGGAAGCGTCACGCTTGCCGATGCCATGGTCGCGCCCATGCGCCAGACCGAAGATATATCGTGGGGTGAACGCATTGCCCAACTCGACCTCGTACCTGATCTTGGCGAGGACATTGGTTCGGTTCGGTGGTTTCGTGGCCTCGGAACACTGACCTTGTTAAGCGTTTCCGCGCTTGCGCTTTTCCCCGATTTTGGACCAATTTACGGCCCACAACCGTCAATCGCGACGGAAGCCGAGTTCGAAGAATCGCGCGCGCAAATGATTATGCCGATTGCCTATGGCAGCGACAGCGGCAAACGTATGGCCGCAACTGATGCAGTTATCGCACTTGCAGGAAGCCCCGAGCGCCCCCGAATCGAAATGACCGCATCTTTGGGTCGCGGCGACAGTTTCGCGCGCGTTTTGCAGCGCGCTGGCGTTGGTGGAAGCGAAGCCGGTAATGTTGCCAACATGGTTTCAGGCGTAACGTCGCTTTCGGATATTGAACCAGGAACTCCAATCAACATCGTGCTCGGCACACGCTCTGCGAAAAATCAGGCACGGCCTTTGGAATCCGTCGCGTTTCGGGCGCGATTTGACCTCAATCTTGTTATCAACCGCGAAGGCGGTGCGCTCAGGTTAAACCGCAAGCCGATTAATGTCGATGACACGCCATTGCGCATTCGCGGCACAGTGGGCAGCCAGGGCATTTACCGGTCGGCACGCGCAGCGGGTGCACCTGCTGGCGCAATTCAAGATTATCTGAAGGTCATTTCAGGCCGGATGTCCTTGTCGGCGATCCGCGCCACGGATGAATTTGACATCATCGTTGATTACAAGCGCGCTGAAACCGGCGAAGTTAAGGTCGGCAATCTTTTATATGCCGGCGTCGACCGCGACGGCAAATCCCCAATCCAGATGCTCAAATGGAGCAATGGCGACAACAGCCAGTGGTTTGAAGCATCCGGCATAGGTGAATCTAAAGGCGCGCTAAGCCGCC
>JBKBTH010000260.1:0-3430 GCA_046290915.1 Sphingorhabdus sp. | reverse complement strand
TTGGACATTGCGTATTCCCTGCTCAATCAATCAATCGTCACGCCATGCTGATATAATCGCGCATCGCCGCAGCTTCAGCCTCAATTTTATCGATGCGGTGCTTCACTAGATCGCCAATGGAGACAAATCCGACAAGGTCATTGCCTTCAATAACGGGAAGGTGCCGAATTCGCCGTTTCGTCATGAGCGATAAGGCCGACAGGATCGCTGTATCAGGCGCGACGCTTATCGCTGGAGCAGTCATTGTGTCAGCAACGGTCTTGGTCAGAAAAGCAGAACCATGAAGCGCGACACCGTACACAATATCGCGTTCGGAAAAAATGCCGACAACCGATTTGCCATCTACAACGGGCAGGGCACCAATTCTGTTTTCGGCGAGGCGCGAGACGACATCGCCAACGCTCTCATGCGGCGCTGCGGTAAACACATTAGCTTGATGATTGGCCAATATTGCAGAAATCGTCATCGACTCTCTCCCTATCTCCTTGCCCCTGATGGAACTTATAGCATAAGGCGACCTTATCAAGCTATGACTCGTCCTTCCCGCCTCGATGATCCTGAATACGCCAACTTCGCATGGCGCCGTTACTGGCGCCTGATGCGTTGGATGTTTGCGGTTACGTTGATCGTTACTGTGGCCGCATTGGGTACGTTTTGGTGGCAAAATGGAATGGTCTCCATTCACTTCTTCATCGCCACTGCCGGCGCTATAACGGGTGCCATCATGTTGACCGCTGCGCTAATGGGGCTTGTGTTCCTTTCAAGCGGCTCGGGCCATGATGAGGCTATTGAGGACCCTTTCGAAGATGAGGCCGACCGTGGTGACTGAACCGGTCCGCAATCTCCCAAAACGTTCGGACCCGATATTGCGCGTGATTCCTGGGCCGGCCGACATCAACGCCAATGGCCATATTTTCGGCGGTTGGGTGCTTGGCGTCATGGACCAAGCTGGCGGTATTATTGCTGGACGCATTGCACAAGGTGCGTGCGCGACGGTCGCCATTGAAAAGATGGAATTCATCGCACCCATATTGTTGCGTGACATTATCTCTGTCTATGCAGCCCTCGAACGGCGCGGCCGCACATCCATGGGCATCCGCATTGAGGTGATCGCAACACGTGAGCGCGGGCAACAGGAAGTCAAAGTAACCGAAGGACTGTTCACTTTTGTGGCTTTAGATGACGATCACAAGCCTAGAGCGCTGCCCGAAAGCTAACGGTTTGCTGGCGCAGATTGCGCGAACTTTATGTCATAGAATAGAATCGCACTATCGTTGCTCCCGACGTTAGTTGCCCATGTCGGCACGCCATCAACCTTGCGCATGTTTTTCGGCATTCCTTTAAGCGCGAATGGAATCTCCACCTCAATCTTGACCGGCGTTTGCCGCGCGTTGGATATTTCGACTTTCCAGCGTTGCACGTTCTTCTTCTCGGCTACGCGCGTCACTGACATGCGCACATCGCTTGATTGGCCGACAACCATTTCGACTTCCTCGCCAACGGCGCGATCTTTCAGTCTATATTGCCCCGCGAGCAGTGGGCCATAATTGCTGTTCTCAAAAATCATCACCTGGCCCTGCGGCATCGGCAGGCCAAGGCCCTTCGCGATCTTGTTCTCGCCGCGAAGCTTCAGCGTCATCGGTTGGCTTTCGCCTCCATTGTCCTCGACGCTTGCGGCATAATAATGTTCGAAGATTGCGCCTGGCTTTACCAGCATCGCGACCTGCTTCTGGCCTTTGGCATTGATCGTTACGGGTTCCGGAATACGGTACAGCTTCAGGTCGCCGAGATCCTCTTGCTCAGCCACAACGACAGCCGTGGGGGCTGCGAGTGACATTGCGCGCGATTGCCGCGATGCCGTTACCGTGATGCTTTCTGCATCCGCCATTTGGTACATAGCCGCGGGGGCAGGTGGAGCCGGCGGCGGTGGCGGTTCATACCCCAAGCGAAAGGGAACCTGATGCGTGCGCTGCATTGGCCAACATTTTAATTGCAATCCGGCACCTGTGGGCCGTGGCTGTGCGCCACGGCGCACCCGGTTGGGCTCACCTGCAATCGCCATGGTATTGGCATTGACGAAGCTTTGATTGCCGCCGTTCGCGATGGTCAACCACGCGAACATATCCACTTTGCTTTTGCCGTCACTGCCACGGTCCTGCACTTGCGCGATGTAGTTTGCCTCCCAATCGAACCCGGCGGCCATATATGTGAGCGTCAGCCTCGCTGCGGTCGGCTTATCGCTTTGCGTGATGACTGAAAGTGTCGGTTTGGCGGACAGATTTGTGGGTACCTTGTCAAAACCCATTCGCTCGGGAAGGCCAGTGCAGTGCAACGCTTCATAGCCTTCGCCGGTTTGCAAAATAACCGCCCCGTTTGGGGCTGACGTGATCATCGCCGGGTAGGCTTCGCTTTTGCCCGTCGCTCTGTTCGTACGCGTAATCGTCACTTCGCGTTTGAGATAGGCATCGACCAATCCCAAAGGCGACAGCAGCCTTGCATCGCGGTTCTTTTCCTTCACGCCATTTGGCAGTCCCGTGACGATCGCGCTTTCGGGAAACATCCCCTCGGCAACGCCCTCAAACCGCACAACAGACTCGCCTGCTGGTATCGTGACACTGCGTGTCTCAGTGACCAACGCATAGCCCCGCGGCCAATTGCGGTCGATTGGTCCCGCGCCAGTTTTTTGGCCTCTGTACACAGTGATTGAGACCGCTTCAGGTTCGGGGGAAATGGTGACTGTCTGGGCTGCAAGTGGAGGAGCTATAATGGCACAGATTGCCAGCCCAAAAACCAGGATCCGTCGGTGTCTAGATGATGCTCGACACAAACTGCGAAAGGGACGGGCGTCGCCCAACGATATGTCCTTAATACCGGCTATCGAACGTGGCGGTCAGCACTGCATTGCCATTTGCCGCCACTGGCACGCTCCATTCGACGCGATCTGCAGATATGCGTCTGCCCTCTATGCTTTGTTCCATGATGCGCACATCGCCCCACAAACCATTTTGGCCGAGGTCGATGCTGATCGCGTTGTTGCGCGCATTGGTGATTTCATAACGCATCCGCGTTTTCCAGCGGTTTGACGACATGCGCGTGCGTTCTTCGACGACAGTTTTGACCTTCACATCAAAGGCCTCGCCCGTTCGGATTGACATCGCACTGCCCATTGGTGTGGCTTCAATCGCGCTTTCACCAATGAACTGCGGGTCACCTCGTTTGTCGCGCATGTAAACGCGCATCGTACCCGCCGGAAGCTGGTCGCCCAGTCCACCACCGCGTGAAGTTGAAAATTTCAGGACTGAAGCTGCGCTCACTGCGTCGTTGGAGGCTAACCAGCCGTTGTTGAACTCATATGTACTGCGCGCTGGAGCTGCCTTTACGTCCAGGAAGCTCACCTGCTTTTGCTGCGCGGTTGCGATGTTGGTGCGCT
>JBKBTH010000259.1:0-3461 GCA_046290915.1 Sphingorhabdus sp. | reverse complement strand
TATCCAAAATCGCGTGGACGGGCGCAGCATCCCAGAACATTCCATATTTCTTGTCAAACGGCAGCGCCGGCGCTTTTACATAAATTATCCGGCCGCCATGTTCATGCTCCACAACCTCGTCCCGGGTCCCCGGCGCGATGACCGTTATGTCGTGGCCAAGCCGGGCACCAATTGCGAGTTTGGCATGGATATATGTGCGAACGCCGCCGCCCTCGGGCGCGTAAAATTCACAGACATCGACGATCTTCATCGTCCGCCGCCCGACCGCTGGTTCTTGATCGGGCCAACACCGATACCCTGCCGATAATTCATCACGATCGATATCGACCGCATGCCCGAACCGAAGGCCAGCGCAGCGGCTTTTGCCGGGGGCTTTCGCAAGCCTAGCTTGGGATTGTTGGCGAAACCTACGCCATCACCCGACAAGCCGAATTTGCCATTTTCGTCCCGGTCGTGAAGGAGGACCAGCGCATAGCGACCGGGCCCTGGCGCACGGATACATATTGAAACTAAACCGGTATTGGGCGTGGTCATCGGCACACGCCGAAACGGTTTACCGGCCGCAATTAATATCTTGTCACTTTGCAGAAAGTCTGAGTCATTTTCGGGGTATAATTCGAGAATGAGCTTACCCCGGCGATCCTTTAAGCCGAGGACGTTCACACTGACCGCTGGCCCAGTCTCTGACGCCCGGCAATCTGCGCCGCTGCGACCACGTTCTGCCTTGGGCGGGACAACGGCATGGGCCGCTATGGAGAGCCCAAGCGCTGCGCATGCTAGTGCATACTTCATGATGATGTGCCCCTGTCAGGGAAGATATCGTGATTGTTGGAAAACAGCGCCAACGCACCCAATATCGCCGCAACCAGAACATGAAGCGCCAGCATGGTTGATGCTGTCAGGGTTATCAGCGTTGAAACAGCGCTGTCTTGACCAACCAAGAATACGGCAACGACAGCGAAGAGTGCTTCCTTGTTCGGAAGAAACGGTAACCGCCCCACCAGCAATCGGATCATGGACAAAATCAGCCAGAACCCGAAATGTGGTCCAGGCAAAATAATGAACCACAATAACGCACATAACAGTACGCCAGCGGTCAGCCGGATCATGTGGACACCGAAAATCCACCACAATTGCGTGCGCTCAAGCGTAAAAACGCGGCGCGAAAACAGCAATATCATGAACGACATCAGCAGGAAGACGCCTGCAAAAATGACAGACGCGTGCGTATATTCGCCAAGACGCAGTTGCGAAATAAATGGGTAGGTGAAAATCAACAGGAACAACGCGACCAGATTAGCCGCCAGAGCCGACAGAATGTTGACGTCCTTGATCGCTCCAAAAGGCGCCGCGCTTAATTCGGTCCGTTTGCGTGCCCACAGGTAGAAATACACTTCGCCCGAATAAGATATCAGCACTTCATTGCCGATGCGCTTGGCAAGAAGGACCAAAAATCCTGACGCAGGCAACGCCCATAAACGCCGGAATATGATCCAGTCCGCAACAGGCAGCGCAAAATATAAGGCAAGCAACACTGGCAAAAACCACAAATTGTGCGGCAACGCATTGTGCAGTTGGTTGGTGTCCATTTTGCCCAGTTGAACAATCATGGCCACCAGCAACGCGCCCGACAAAAAACGCGAGAGCCATGTCGACCACATCTTCTTTTCAGGCTTTAAAACCGGCAGGTCCAAATGCGCGAACGGCGTAGCGGTGAAAGTCATGCGACGGACCAATCGCGGTCACGAAGCACGGTGTCGCGTTGACCGCGCGCATCAAAACGGTCGGCCAAAAACCGGTAGAAAAAATCATGCTGCCTTGAACGCGGAGTCAAATGGTAGGTTATCCGCTCAAAAAGCGTCCACCGCACATTACGGCGGTCGGCACGCCGGTCCGATGTCGTACACCATAAATTATGATGATATATTTGGCGCCCGAGCTTTAGAACGCGGTGCATGAGTTCGTGGTCTTTTAGGACATAGGGCCACAATTCGGGGTCGTAGCTTCCTGCCGCACGCAATGCCTCTGTACGAAACATTTGTGCGGCGCCGCTGGTATGGTTCTGGTGCGGCAGCACGCGCGCTACGAGCAACCGGTGGGCCATACTGCCCAGCCCCGCAAACAATTGCGCACGTCGCAAATAGGCGCATGCAGCAACATATTCAGCGCCGTATGCGTCGAACAAATCTGTTGCGGCCGCGAGATAATGTGGCGGGTAATATGTGTCCGCGTCACAAATCGCCGTAAATTCGGAATCGACGGCAGCGATGCCCGTTTGCAAAGCATAAACCTGGCCCGGCCGTGGCTCATGCAAGAACATAACCTTGCCCGGATAGTCGGCAAGCTGGGCACGTGCTTTATCAATGCAGCCGTCAGTCGACCCATTGTCCACGATGATCAAATCAAACGCTTTCGTTTGTGCGAGAATCGACGTTAACGTCTGTGGAAGAAAGTCGGCTTCATTGTAGACAGGTATGACAATGGACCAACGCACGAACTAACTCCCTACCGAATAGAGAGCACTTGCACGCGTATGCCAAAGGGCGATGTCAGTAGTGCGTCAGATTTATGATAAATAAACTTTTTTTCTGTCACAAACCCACCAGCAGCGTCTCGCGCCCGCGAATTCCGTTGGGTCAACGGTCATGCTTTCCCTGAGTCTGACCGAAACAATGTACAGGGCAGCCCATCGACGCAGACCGGACAGAAACAGCGCTATGCAAACAGTCCACGAGGCGCGATCCAACGCATGACCGGAGCCACATCCAAGTCTATTCAGGAATGGTGCACCCAACTGGATTCGAACCAGTGGCCCCCAGATTAGGAATCTGATGCTCTATCCTGCTGAGCTATGGGTGCAACGTCCAAGCCATAGCTGCCCGCTATCGGGTGGTCAATTTTTAGCAGACGGCGGCACGACCGGAAAAAGGAGCGGGGCAACCTGCACGCCTTCTTCCATCAGTGCCTTGGCTTCGTCAGCGCTGGTTTCGCCATGAATGATACGGTCTGCTTCCTCGCCATAATGGATTGCGCGGGCAGTTTCGGCAAACTGGCCCCCTACCCATTGCGACTGCTTAAGCATCTCCGTTTGCGCAACGGCCAGCTTTTGAACGAATTCCACCATGGCCGGCGGCAGCACTTCGGCTTTAGCTGGTTCAGCTGCGACCGGCGCCGCCACTACATCCGCAACAGGGACAGGCACGCTGCGCTGGTTACCCTTTTTCGGCACATGCGGCACAGATAGCGCCTTTTGCACGGTTACGTCATCACACACCGGACAGGCGAGCAGCCCCGACGATTGCTGTTTGGAATAATCTTCAGATGACGCAAACCAGCCTTCGAAACGATGTCCGTTACTGCAATTCAGGTCAAACGCGATCATTAGGTTCCGCGCGGCCCAAGCAACGCATCCAGTTTGCCCTGATTGTCCAAAGCACGCAAATCGTCCGACCCACCTACAG
>JBKBTH010000258.1:2935-3489 GCA_046290915.1 Sphingorhabdus sp. | reverse complement strand
GTTATTTTCGCGCGGGCGTCGCGCGGCGCTTGCCATTCGGAGACAATAGCAGGCTCATCCATCGCAAGCCGTCCGTCCGCCACCATCAGGCCGACCAATACAGCGGTAACGCTTTTCGCCATCGACCAACTGATCAGACGGGTGTCAGGGCCGTAACCTGGTGCATAACGCTCCGCCACAACACGCCCACCTTGCATGATAACCAGTGCGCGGGTTTCGCCAACGGCCGGATCTTCGAAAAAGGGTGCCATTGCCTCCGCCAGTTTATCTTTGCTGATCGCGGCATCATCCACAATCTGGGTAAAGCCCAATCCCGAAGGCTTCGCGGGTGGTTCCGCACTGCATCCAGCGAGGGTTAGTGCAGAAAATGCACAAAAAGCGGTTGCGGCACGGCGGAAATTGTTTCTAGGCATAGTTAAAGTTCGATGCACCAAATGGAGGGTCTATGGCAACCGCAACTTCGACAGCAGGGGCAAAAGTGCCTCAGCCAAGCTATCGGACTTTTAAAATTGTCGTTGCGGTAATCGCCGTGATTGTGGCTTTATGGTTGGCGT
>JBKBTH010000258.1:0-2925 GCA_046290915.1 Sphingorhabdus sp. | reverse complement strand
GTCGAAGGCCGCGATATGGCGTCTTGTGAAACCGACAAGGAAAAGGGCATGGAAATCGTGCGCCTCAGCGACGATCCCGAAAACAAGCGCATTTATGCGTCTGTGCCGTTTTTGGCGAAAGCCGTTGCCGAACGCCGCGGCGCGTATGGCTGCGTCCAGCTAAATCAGGCTGAAATCGAAGCGCTCTAGCTTATCGTTTCGCCGGCACCAGGATGAACGCCGAGCACAGCAGTTCAATGATGCCTGCCGTCAACGCAATGAACGCTGGCGTGATGCCCGGCACCCAAAATGCCAAGCTCGCAACGAGCATTAGGACCACGCCGAGCACAAGATAAAGACGCATTCCATACACCGTTTGGAACACAAGATAGCGGGCACCAACCGTCAGCAAGGCAATGGAAAAGAACCACTGGCTGAACGTGCCGCTGACCAGATACGCAATGACGAGGCCAATGATCAGAAACGCCGTCGACTGCAGCGCCAGCGTTTCCATCGGATTGGGTGAACGTGCCTTGCCGCGCTTGAAAATATAGCGTGCCAGCAGAACCGATATCGGGTGAATGGCCATACCGCCGAAGAACAACGTTGCCATGCCAGCAATCAGGCTGATGTTCATCGTAACCAACCCAGACAGTGTCCACACAAGCCCCGATGCAAAGACGCCGACGCCGCCGTTGACATATGCCCGCCGCATGTCGCGTTGCGCTTCACCCATATGCATTGAAATATGCTCCCCCTCAGAAGTCCGCTTTATGTCACGCAGCCGTAGCCATTTCCACCGCCATTGTTTCCTCAATCCAGCCACCGCCAAGCACGCGGTCGCCGTCATATAATACAGCCGCCTGCCCTGGCGCGACACCATATTCGGGTGCGTCAAAACGTAACCATTCGCCATCCATTCGTGCAGCAACCGGGCGTGACATTGACCGCACCTTCGCCATCACGGGCCGGTCTCCAATTTCTGCAAGCCAGTTGGCATCCACAATCCGCGCAGCCTCGACCGCAAGCGCTTCACGCGGGCCGACGATTACGCGTTGCGTGGCAGGATCAAGCCGGATGACATATAAAGGTACAGGCTGGCCGCCGACCTCAAGCCCTTTGCGCTGCCCAACAGTGTAGTGAATAAGGCCCTTATGCTGGCCAAGCGTGCGCCCATCCAGATGGACGATATCGCCGCCGACCTCCGCGTCGGGCCGGATTTTGCGTACTACGCTGGCGTAATCGCCATCGGGTACAAAGCAGATGTCCTGACTGTCGGGCTTCATGGCCACGATTAAGCCCATTTCCTGCGCAATTGCGCGGACATGTGGCTTGGGCATGCCGCCCAGCGGGAAGCGTAAATAATCAAGCTGATGTTGAGTTGTTGCGAACAGGAAATAACTCTGGTCGCGCGCAGGATCAGCGGCGCGATGCAGTTCCGCGCCTGCCGGTCCTTCAACACGGCGTACATAATGACCGGTAGCAAGACAATCGGCGCCGAGTTCGCGCGCAAGGCGGAACAAATCGGTGAACTTGACGCCCATATTACACCGCACGCACGGAATTGGCGTGCGCCCCGCCATATATTCGTCGGCAAAATGATCGATCACCGATTCACGAAACTGGCTTTCATGGTCGAACACATAATGCGCGATGCCCAACTTGTCGGCCACAGCACGTGCGTCGCGAATGTCCTGCCCCGCACAACATGCGCCTGCGCGTTTTACCGCGCTGCCATGGTCATACAGTTGTAGCGTCACGCCAATCGTTTCAGCGCCGGACCGCGCAGCCAGCGCAGCAACGACCGACGAATCGACGCCACCCGACATTGCAACAACGATTCGCTTTCCGGCAAGATCTGGCCCGAGTTGAAAATCAGAATGATAAATATCGTCAGTCATGGGAGTGTCCCCCTAATGCCTTCATTCCCCAAAAGCCAGTTTTCCGTATGACTCCGCGCATTCGTCAGATGGACAGGCCGACAAAAGATAATAGCTGTTAATGTCGACTAACATCATTTGAAGATCGCCTTTACCTCATGTTAGAACATCTGGGGCTACAGCAGCGTCATGGAAATGAACTTTCCCCATCACGCGTTACGCCAAGATTCGGATATCAGCCCGAAGGACAGTCAATCTGTCCTAGATGCTGCCCGCTTGCGTCAAGCGAACAGCCGGACAGTCCGGGCACTTCACCAAGCTGAGCAAGGTGGCGCGCCGGAAACCGACGGGCTTGCCGCGCGAATCCATTGTTTCACTGCGGCGACCAATGCCGGTCTCTCAGTGCGTGGTGCGTTTTGGCAAAAGGCCGAACCAGAAAAAAATGATGAAGCATCTGTTTACCAAGCCGCTTTAGTCAATATCAAAGACCAACTTGTAGATATTGATGAATCGGGGACAGAGTTAATCCTTGCGGGGCACGGAGCAGAAAAAAGTCATGATTGAAAATCAGAATTTCCGTCCAGCGCAGGTTATTGGTCCGCTTGGCGAGCCATTGACCGTTGATAGCTTGCCGCCCCCCGGCACAACCCGTTGGGTTGTCCGCCGCAAGGCTGAAGTGGTTGCTGCCGTGAATGGCGGGCTGTTGTCTATCAATGACGTGTGCGAACGATATGATCTGACGCTTGAAGAATTTGCATCGTGGCAGCGCGCTGTTGACCGGTCGGGTATGCCGGGCTTGCGCGTCACGCGTATTCAGCATTACCGCGACCTATACGAGCGTCAGCAGAAATACTGAGCCCATATTTACAGTCACCATCGAAATGATCAGCCCCGCCTTGTGCGGGGTTTTTCGTTTCGACTGAAAAGTTACAAATACTCCCTCCATATCGGCTAGCAATTTACTTGCACCATATTATCATCTGCGTCTGCCCGGCGCCGCCGGAGTACGCATAGGAGGAGAAGGCATAATGGGTTGGATTATTGCAATCATCGTCGGTGGCATTGC
>JBKBTH010000257.1:0-3502 GCA_046290915.1 Sphingorhabdus sp. | reverse complement strand
ACTCGAGATCATGGGATCACCGGTCTCGTCCTTGCCAAGCTTTGCCGTCAATCCAGCATCCTGAACGCCCTTGACTATGGATTCAGGTTTCGACGCGCAGATCAAACCGGTCGGACATGCGCCTTCCGCGCGCGCGCCGCTGCTGAACGACGTCAATATTGCAGCAGCCAGAATCAGGGTCGTCAGTTTCACAGGTCGGTCTCCTTCTTAGGCAATTTGAAGGAACGGGCAGGCTAAGCAACACATATTTTGTTCTTTATATGTTCTTATTAATATGCCAATATTTGGATATGGAGAAAATCATCAATCCGGATGTAGAAAAAGGGCGTGGGGCGCCCGCCAATGCCGTGCCAACCCGATTCAACTTGAACAACCGCGTTGCGGACGGAGACTGGTTGGACGAACGCGAAGCGCTGGACGGCGGCAGGCCTCCGCTCAAGACCACAGTGACGGAAGAGTTTGCCAAATCGATACTTTCTTTCAACAACTCACCCGATGTCCCCTTTGACCGTTCGGTAAACGCGTATCGCGGCTGCGAGCATGGGTGCATTTACTGCTTTGCGCGGCCAACGCATGCTTATCACGATCTGTCGCCGGGGTTGGATTTCGAAAGCCGTCTTTTTGCCAAGCCGAATGCAGCGGATATATTGCGCAAAACGATAGCTAAGCCAGGTTACCGGCCCGCGACCATCGCGATTGGTACGAACACTGATCCCTATCAGCCTATCGAGCGCACTTATCGTATTACGCGATCCATATTGGCGCTGATGGCGGAAACATCACACCCCATTGTCGTTACAACAAAATCAGCGCGCGTGATTGATGATATTGATCTGTTGGGTCAGCTCGCGTCCAAGCAACTGACCGGCGTTGCTATATCTGTGACGTCGCTCGATGCGAAGCTTGCGCGAACATTGGAACCAAGAGCGTCATCGCCAATGACGAGGCTTGCTGCGGTGCGTAAACTTGCGGACGCGGGGATCTATGTTCATGTGAACATAGCGCCAATTATTCCCGCGGTAACAGATCATGAAATTGAGGCCATCGCGGCCGCCGCCGCCGAACATGGTGCATCGAGTATCAGTGCGATACCCGTTCGCCTTCCGCATGAAGTCGCGCCTTTGTTCCGCGACTGGCTTGACGTTCATTTTCCCGACCGCGCGTCGAAAGTCATGAACATCATCCGCGATATGCGCGGCGGCAAAGACAATGATGCCGAATTTTTCACACGGATGAAGGGGCACGGCCCTTGGGCGGAGTTAATACGAACCCGCATGCAAATTGCGCGAAAGAAACATGGCTTGGATGGTTCCAAATGGAACGTCCGCAATGACTTGTTCGTGCCGCCAAATATGAATGGGCAGCTGAGCCTGTTCTGAAAATCGCACGAACGCAGCTGCCCATATTTTTGGATTAATCTTCTAAAACAAAGTCCTTAAACTGCTGGCGAAGCGCGACCTTTTGAATCTTGCCGGTGCCAGTGTGTGGCAGTTCATCAACAAACAACACCCTGTCCGGCATCCACCATTTCACAATCCGTTCGGCGAGATATGCCTTTACCGTATCCTCATCGACTTCGGCGCCAGGTTTCTTTACGGCTACAAGCACAGGTCGCTCATCCCATTTAGGGTGCGGAATGCCAATCGCACCCGCTTCCGCAATGCCCGGGCAACCAACGGCGATATTTTCCAGTTCGACCGAGCTGATCCACTCACCGCCCGATTTGATAACATCCTTTACCCGGTCGGTGATCTGCATCGTACCGTCAGGATGCAAAACGGAAACGTCTCCGGTGTCGAACCACTGGTCTGCATCAACTGTATCTGCTTCAGCCTTGAAATAGCGCTTGATTACCCACGGTCCGCGTATCTGCAGCGCGCCGGATGTCACGCCATCACGTGGGGCAACATTGCCGTCCTTATCGATAACGCGCAGCTCAACGCCAAATGGCGTCCTGCCCTGCTTACAGACGACATCAATTTGCTCATCTAGCGTCAGTTCGTCCCAATTGGGCGTCGGCGCGCCCATTGTCCCGATAGGCGACGTTTCGGTCATGCCCCATGCATGCGAAACCCGAACACCTGATTTCATCAAACGCTCAATCATTGCACGTGGCGCCGCAGACCCGCCAATGGTGACAAGGCGTAACTTACCAAGCGTTGCATCACGGCCTGCCGCCGCCTCTGCATCCAGATGCGCGAACATGGCGAGCCAAACCGTTGGCACGCCAGCGCTGTGGGTAATGCCTTCCTGAAGCATCAAACCATGCAACGTCGCAGCATCATTGGTTGTCGAAAATACGAATTTGACGCCTGCTGCAGCCCCGGCAAATGGCAGGCCCCAGCTTGCCGCATGGAACATCGGTACGATGGGTAACAAAGCCGCCTGCGGGCTAAGATCGAATATGGCCGGAGCGATTTCAGCCATCGCGTGCAGCATGGTCGAACGGTGCTGATACAACACACCTTTGGGATTGCCGGTGGTGCCGCTCGTATAGCAAAGCATGCATGGGTCGCGCTCGTCGCCGGTGGCCCATTCATAATTGCCGTCCTGGCCATTGATCAACGCGCCGTAACTGTCGTCACGATCAAACACGACATAATGTTCAACAGTCTTCAGGTGCGGCTTTATCCGGTCGATGATTGGCTGGAACATGGCATCGTACATCAACACCTTATCTTCGGCGTGATTCATAATGTAGATCAGGTCTTCGTCAAACAACCGGACGTTTACGGTGTGAATGACGCCGCCAAAGCCAATGGCACCATACCAGGTGGCAAGGTGCCGATGGTGGTTCATCGCAAATGTGGCAATCCGGTCACCCTTTTGCAGGCCAAGACCAGCAAAGGCTTGCGACAGCTTGCGCGCTTCGCCAGCGACGCCAGCCCAATTCGTCCGCTCAATAGTGCCGTCGGTCCAACGGGTTACGATTTCGCGGGTGCCATGCTCTCGCGCTGCATAATCAATTAAATGGGTTACCCGAAGGTCCCAATCCTGCATCGTGCCGTACATCCAAGCTCTCCCTCATCTGACGTCGCCAATAACCATGGCGCATATTTTTGCGTATGTTTGCTGATTAATGCACCAATGCCAGGCTGGGCCCAATCGGTGAAAGTTCAACATTATCGATACCTTCGATGGCCTTTACCTGCTCAAGCAAAGACGCGTCTATACGATATTTCCGACCAAGAACGATTTGCACCCAGCGCCCATCAGACGACCGCGTTTTGATTATGAGCTCACTCCGCCCACCCTGCAGCGGTGCAACCATTTCGGCGAGACGTGCCATGGCGGCTTCATGAGACACGTCCAGTTGCATCTTCAACCGCGATACGCTGGTCAATCCGCTTAAAGCCTTTGCGCTTTTTACCGTGAAGCTTGGTACTTCGTCCCCAGCCCGCATATCCATCTCGCAATGTAGCAAAAGACATTCTGCGTCCTTTGCCCATTCCGCCAGCTGGCCGCCGACGGCATCATCGAAGCAGCGCACCGAAAACTGTCC
>JBKBTH010000256.1:0-3505 GCA_046290915.1 Sphingorhabdus sp. | reverse complement strand
ATGCTTGACGGATCGGCCCCTGCGGATGCGGCAACTATGCTTGAGGATGTCGCGGCGGCGACCGCGGAATATCGTGATGACAAAGGACAATGGCGCAGCGATTGGACTGCAACCGATGCGAACGCCTTGCCGCGCGCGATTGCGTTGCGTGTGACCGTGAAGGGCAAGCCCGAACAGCGCATGTTGTTTCTGGTGGGGCCGCAGACACGCGTTTTGCCACCGCCTAGTCCCGAAGGTGTTGCTGGCTGATGTTGCCCAAAGCATCTGAACGCGGGGCAGCTTTGCTGTCAGTATTGCTGATGGTCGCAGTGCTTGCGGTCATTGCGGCGACGACGCTGGACAGGCTGACGCTGTCGAGCAAGTTGTCGGCCAATGGCAATACTTTGGCACAGGCGCGGATGTTCACATATGCCGCAGAGTCTATTGCGGCGGCGCGCATTGAGGACTTGGTGGGGCGCGACGCGGCACAAACAACATTGGCGGGCGGTTGGTTGGGTTCGCCGCAAAGTCTGCCGATTCCCATTGGCACGGCAAAGGCAACGCTACGTGATGCCGGAAACTGTTTTAATCTCAATAGTCTAGTGACTGAAACTGAGGGGATTTATCAGGCGAGCGCGGCGGGGCAGGACCAATTGACGTCGTTGCTGGTGGTGCTTGGTACCGATGAGAATGTGGCCCGCGATATTGCGGCAGCGGCGGCGGATTGGGCCGATAGCGACATTAACCCGCTGCCCAACGGCGCCGAGGACGACGCATATCGCGCCGCGCCTGTGCCTTATATGGTTGCCAACCGGCCCTTTGCGCACCCAAGCGAACTGCGCGCGGTAAAGGGCGTGAGCCCGGCGATTTATGGCAAGCTGCAAAACTGGATATGTGCGCTTCCGGAAACCAAATTGTCGCCGCTGAACGTCAATACATTGCTGCCAGAACAGGCACCTTTGTTGGTCATGCTGTTCCCGCCGGGGAAGATGAATATCGCGACTGCACGGAGCTATCTCGCCAAGCGGCCAACGAGTGGCTATGGCAGCCTCATTCGATTCTGGGCTGCCCCCGAAGTGGCAGCGTTGGAGCCGGCACCTCTGGTTCAAGGGCAGGTAAAACTGACGAGCAATTATTTCTTGCTGGATACGCGGGTATCGCTCGGGGAACTGGCGCTTGCTGGTGAATCGATGATCGTTGCATCGCCCGCACCCGCGCGTGTCATTTGGCGCAGTTGGGGAGAAGAGGAATGACAGCCGTCATCGTCCGCTTCCCATCATCTGATTTCGACGATCCCGCACTTTTCCGTGTGACGGATGGGGTTTGGCAACATGCCGGTTTATTGTCGGAATTTATTCCTTCGGCAGATGACGGAAAAGTCATGGCTGTGGTGTCACCCGCAGACGTCCGGTGCAGCTGGTTTTCGCTGCAAGGGCTGGAGGCGCGTCAGGCAGAAGGCGTCGCGAAGTTGCGCGCTGCCGAACAATCGCTCGGGCTTGTGCACGCGGTTGCTGCGCAGGACGACGGCGATGACTATGTTACCGCAACGATCGCACCTGAAGTCATGCAGCGTGGGCTGGATCGGCTGGCGACACGCGGGGTAAACCCGGACATTGTCGTGCCATTCGGCGTGGCAATTGACGCAGCGCCGGACGTCGTCGTTGGTGCTGAATTTGAAGGTTTGAATGTCCTTCGCGGTGCGCAATTTGCGACACCCGATGAGCCTGCTTTCCGCAGCATTTTTGTTGGCGAAACCACCGTCGATGTTTTGAAGGTTGAGAGCGTTCAGGCATTGCTTTGGAAGGCAAGCCAGCAACCGTTGCTGAACTTGCGTGAAGGCATGTTTGCCAAGAAAGAGCGGTCAATCTGGGCAACGGCAGAGCAGTTGAAATGGATCAAGCGCATGTGTGTTGCGCTTGTTGTGGTCAGCGCATTGACCGTGTTGGTTACGCTCGGAAAATATTGGAGCGCAACAAGCAACGAGAACAGCATCGCGCTTGCGTCCGCGCAAAAAGTTGATCCGGCGATCACTGATATAGAGCAGGCGGAGGCGCAACTTGCTTCTGCCATGCGCAAAAAAGGCATCGTCCAAGGGCGCTTCTCGCCTTTGTCAGCCGCGTTGTGGCGCAGTGTGAAGGCATCGCCCAATGTGTCGGTGCGTGACATGCGCTTTGGTCAGGATGGGACGCTGACGTTGGTGTTGGCCGCGCCAAGTTCCGACAATATCAACCAGACACTTATTGCCATTCAGCAGGATGGTTACCCCATCACGGCCACACCGCGCACAGACGCGACGGGCGCGACTTTGGTCGATCTTACGATGAGGATGCCATGATAGCTGCGGCACGTTTGTGGTTTGCTGCGCTGACGCAGCGTGAACAATGGCTTGTTGGTTCAGCTGGCGTGCTGACGGCATTTGTCGTGCTGGTCTTCGGGATAATCATGCCGACTTTGTCTGCAGTCGAGCAGGCGAAGCTTGACCATGACGCCGCGGTGCAACGGCGCGGGCGGATTGTTGCCACAGTCGACGCGGCGTTGGCAAAGCCGCGCGTCGCGCGTGCAACTGCTCCTGCAAATATTGATGTTTTGATTACGCAGGGTGCGGGTGAAAAGGGTTTTGATATCATCAAGTCCGGCAATGCTGCGTCTGGCCAAATCAGCTTTCGTATTGAGCAGGCGCGGGCGCCCGCTTTGCTTGCCTGGTTGACCGAGCTTGAGGCGCAGAACGTCACCGTAAGTGGCCTGACATTGCGTCAGGGCACTAATGGCAGCGTCACCGTGGATGCCCAGTTGCAGCAGGATGCGCCATGAGCCGCCGTCTTGTTGTTGCGTCCGCGCTGTTATTGATACTGTCGGCGATCATATTCATGCCGCTGCGGACGATTGTAGGCGGTGAGGGCATTACGGCGCGCAAAGTTGATGGCATCATATGGGACGGGTCGATCCGTGATTTGCGCCTTGGCAAATTGCCCATTGGCGATGTGAACGCGCGATTGTTGGTTTTACCGCTGTTCTTGGGCCGTGCCGAAATCATAATGTCGCGTGGGAATGCTCCCTATCGGCCAGGCTTTACCGGCACAGTTTCGCGCGGTGTAGGCGGCATGTCAGTCAATAATCTGAACGCAACGCTACCAGTTGCCGCCCTGTTTACGCCTTTTCCTGCTGAAAATCTCCAATTCGAAGGCTTCTCGGCGAAGTTCGCGGCGGGCCGGTGCATGGAGGCAGGTGGTCAGGTCCGCCTGATCATGTCCGACACCGTGCCTGGACTGAACCTGCAAAATGGCATGCTTGGGCAACCACGCTGCGATGGTGCCGGGCTTTTGCTGCCCTTGGCCAGCCAATCGGCAATGGAACGCGCGGATATCCGGCTTTCAGCGGACGGCAGCTACACGGTGACGGTAACCCTTGAAACCGATGCGGCAGAGCAGGGCGCGATCCTCACGCTTGCCGGGTTCCGTCCGATCGCGGGCGGCTATCGCTTTGTACAAAAGGGCCGGTTCTGAACAGCTTCCTTGTGACGACGGGT
>JBKBTH010000025.1:1316-12334 GCA_046290915.1 Sphingorhabdus sp. | reverse complement strand
ATCTGTCCCTCGGCGATTTCGACCAAAATGACGCTGCCATCGGGCATTACGACGGGTCCTTCTGGGAAGCGAAGCCCGTCGGCCACCAATTCAAACTCTGCCATTTCTCTCTCCTCTATCCCGGCTCACGCGCTGGCGCGGTCCGGTCTCCCTCTCCAAGCTCGGCCTGCATGTATACGCTGTCAAGCCAGCGGCCAAATTTCCGACCAACCGATCGCATCCGACCCGCGTACATGAACCCCATTTTCGTGTGCAAAGCCAGCGACGCTGGCTCGCCGCCACCGATCACAGCAATCATCTGCCGGAAACCGCATGCGCGGGCTTCGTCAAGCAGCGCGCGCATTAGCTGAACACCAATCCCCTGCCCCACATGTTGCGCGCCAACATAGATCGAGTTTTCGCAGGTGAAGCCATAAGCCGGTCGGTCGCGAAACGCCGTTGCGTAGGCATAGCCCAATATTGCCCCATCATGTTCAACAACAAGGAACGGCCAACCCTGTGCCAGAATGTCCATTATCTTTTGTTCGGTTTGATCCACCGTACGCGGCACGGTGTCGAAACTGGCGGTGCCATTCAAAACATGATGCGCATAGATCGCGGCAATGGCTTCAGCATCCGTGATATGCGCGCGCCGCACGATCACTTCGTTGTTCGCCTGCCCCGCATCGTTCATACTTTATCGCTGACATAATATATCTGCCTTTGGAAGCACTTTGCTATTTTTGATGTCGATCAAGGACTTTGGCACGGCACCTACTAGGCTGAGTCGCGTAAGCCCGGTTCCTACTCCGGCCGTTGCAAAGGAAATGATGATGAAATCTATCATGGTACATGCTGGCGGAGACGCCGCCTTTGAAAGCCGGTTGCAGGCCGGGCTTGACCTTGCCCGCCGCTTTAACGGACATATGACACTGGTTTTGCCACGACCAACGCAGGATTATGTGGCGTTCGACATGTTCGGCGGCGCGCACTTTATTGCCGAAGCTTTCGACGCTGCTGAAAAAGAGCGCGATAAGCTTTGCGCACAAACTGACGCGCATTTGAAAGCCGAGGATGTGCCGTGGGATTGGCAAATATTTGACGGAACGACATCCGACGCGCTGATTAATGCAGCACGGCTGGCGGACATATTGGTCATGTCACTGGACGACGCAGGCGCACCTGGACCTGCGCGGGCGTGGGTGAGTGATGTCGTAACGGCGTCGCGCACGCCAGTGCTCGCAGTGCCCGCCACGTCAAAGCGCATCTCGTGGGACCGCGCGATGGTGGCATATGATGGCGGATTTGAAGCGGCGCACGCAGTGCGCGCAGCACTGCCATTGCTTCAGGTAGCGACGCATGTACGGATTGCAGAAGTCGAGACGGTGCCCGAAGAATTTCCCGTCACCGACGCCGCGACCTATCTCTCGCGCCATGGCGTCAGCGCCGAAATAGCAGTCGCGGCAAAAGGCGATCAAAGCGTTGAGGAACGGTTGCTGTCTGAAGCCAATGCCTGGAGGCCCGATTTCCTTGTGATGGGCGCATATAGTCATGGGCGGTGGCGCGAGACATTATTTGGCGGTGTAACGCGATTCATGCTCGGCGAACTGGGCATTCCCGTATTGTTGGCGCACTAAACAAAGATTGGCTTTTCCCCCTTTTTCGTGCCAGCTAGGTTGCGGGATTAGGGGGATTTAAGTGACGCAAGAAACAGCCGAAACAGGCCGTCCAATGGGTTTTTGGATGGCACTTGCGCTTGTCATGGGCAGCATGATTGGTTCAGGCGTATTCCTGTTGCCCGCAAGCCTTGCGCCACTGGGTTGGAATTCAGTTATTGGCTGGTTGATTACCGCAGCAGGCGCATTGTGCGTGGCAGCGGTCTTTGGCGCGTTGAGCAAGGCCTTGCCAAAGGCTGGCGGACCATATGCGTATACGCGCGCAGCCTTTGGGGACGGCGCGGGCTTCGCGATTGCGTGGGCCTATTGGATTTCGATGTGGGTCGGAAATGCCGCAATCGCCACGGCAGCGGTCAGCTATCTGAGCCAATTGTTTCCGGTGGTTGGAACCCACGGCGTGTCGTCGGCGATTACCATCGCGATCGTGTGGGCATTTACCCTCATCAATATTCGGGGAACCAAGCTTGCGGGACAAGTTCAGGTCGTCTGGACCATCGCAAAGCTGCTGCCTCTGGTCGCGGTCATAGGGCTTGCGGCTTATGTCCTTGCCACGCACGGCACTGCGCTTGTCCGGCCATTTGTTGCCGCAGACATTTCCACGACCAGCATTTCCACCGCCACCATATTGACCTTATGGGCAATGCTCGGGCTTGAGTTGGCCACCGTGCCGGCCGACAAGGTGCAGGACCCCGAACGCACCATCAGCCGCGCGACGTTGTTTGGAACCGCTGGTGCTGGTGTCATTTATATCCTCGTCTGCTCCGCCGTCGTCCTGATGTTACCTGTCGCCATCACCAGCGTCTCGGCCGCGCCATTTGCTGACTTTGTGAATGTATATGCGGGCACCAATGCAGGAACAGCAATTGCAGCGATTGGAGCAATCAGCGCGCTTGGCGCGCTCAATGGATGGATCATGTGTCAGGCAGAATTGCCTGCCGCTTTGGCGCGCGACGGCCTGTTCCCGGCATTCATGGGCAAAGCGGGCGCCAATGGCACGCCGCGCAACGCCCATGTGTTTACCTCAACGCTATTGACGCTGGTCATCCTGATGAACAGCAGCCGGTCGATGTCGTCGATGTTTGAGTTCCTCATTGTCCTGACCACCGCCATTGTTCTGGTGATGTATTTTGGGTGTGCTGCCGCTGCCTTCCGTTTGATGACGACCGGCCAATTACAGGTCAAAGCAGGATTTAAAGTCATCCTTTTCCTTGCCGCGCTCTATTCTTGCTGGACGATCTATGGCGCTGGGGCAGAAGCTTTGGTCTGGGGCATTGCGCTATTGTTGGCTGGGTTCCCGGTTTTCTGGCTATTGAAGCTTGCTAGGGGTTCCAAACCCGCAAGCTGACGCCTACATGCAAAGCTCAAGATTTTTGCGGGAAATTCGATGAGCTATACTACTGACCTCGGCCTTTACATTGATGGCAGCTGGCGCAAGGGCGAAGGCCGCGATTGTCATACCGTCGTGAACCCGGCCACCGGCGAAACGCTTGCTGAACTTCCGCTGGCGACGGCCGCTGACCTCGACGAAGCGCTCGCCGCGACAGCAAAAGGCTTTGCTTATTGGCGTGCAGTCGATGTGAATGCGCGCGCCGCAATACTGCACAAAGTTGCCGACCTCATTCGCGAGCGGGCAGAGGGTATCGCGGTGTTGCTAACGACCGAACAGGGTAAGCCACTTGCCGAAGCGCGGACGGAAGTTCTGTCCTGCGCCGCGCAGTTCGATTATTTCGCTGAAGAGGCCAAGCGCAGCTACGGCCGTGTCCTCGTGCGGCCGACGGGGCAGCGCGCAATCGTCCTCAAACAGCCTGTTGGACCGGTTGCCGCGTTTTCACCGTGGAATTTCCCGGTCAATTTGATGTGCAAGAAAATGGCTGCGGCGCTCGCTGCGGGCTGCTCCATCATCGCCAAGCCGCCCGAAGAAACGCCCGCCAGCACAAGCGGCATCATGCAGTGCGTCATTGATGGCGGCGTGCCCGGCAATGTGGCGCAACTGGTTTACGGCGTGCCCGATATGGTCAGCCGCCATCTGATCGCATCACCTATCATCCGCAAGGTCAGCTTCACTGGATCCGTTCCCGTGGGCAAGCATTTGCTGAAGCTTGCGGCAGATGGTGTCAAGCGCACCACCATGGAATTGGGCGGCCATGCGCCCGTCCTGATTTTCGACGATTGCGACCTTGAAAAAGCGATCACTTTGTCGGCCACCACCAAGTTCCGCAACGCTGGACAAGTGTGCATTTCGCCAACGCGTTTCTATGTGCAGGAAGGCGTTTACGACCGCTTTGTCGCTGGCTTTGCCGCGCATACGAAGCAAGTGCAGGTAGGCAACGGATTGGACGCTAGCACTGTCATGGGCCCGCTTGCCAATGCGCGGCGGCCATCTGCGATTGCGGCCTTGGTTGAAGATGCGACGGCCAAAGGCGCGAAGTTATTGGCGGGCGGCGCACGCGGCGAACAGGGTTATTTCTTCCAGCCGACGGTACTCGCTGACGTCCCCATGTCGGCAAATGTCATGGACGACGAACCATTTGGCCCCGTCGCGCTGATGCGGCCATTCAAGACCTTTGACGAGGCCATCGAGCAAGCCAACCGCCTGCCCTTTGGTCTTGCGGCTTATGCCTTCACCGAAAACGCACGGCAGGCAAACCTTGTCGCCGATGCGCTGGATACAGGCATGGTCGGCCTGAACAGCTTTGTGATCTCCATGCCCGACGCGCCATTTGGCGGGGTTAAGGAATCCGGCTTTGGCAGCGAAGGCGGCCCAGAAGGTCTCGACAGTTATTATGTGACCAAAGCGGTCCATCAATATTGATAAAGCGGCAGCTTTGGCTGATCGGTGGATTGTCCGCGCTTACGCTTGGTACAATTGGGGTCATCCTGCCGCTCCTGCCGACTGTACCCTTTATGATATTGGCGGCGTTCTGTTTTGCGCGCAGCAGCCCGGCGCTTGAAGCCCGCCTGATGAATCATCCCGCATTCGGGCATCATCTTGTTGCTTGGCGCGCAAAAGGCGTTGTGAGCAGACGCGCCAAATGGTCAGCGACCGCCGCCTTTGGCGTCAGCATCGCAATTGGACTGGCCGCGTTGGCATTGCCTTGGTCGTTAATACCAATTGGCGTTGCGATAATCTGCCTTGGTTGGATCTGGCGAAAGCCCGAAGCTTAGGGTCAGGACCTACTAAATGCACCATCGCGGCGTCAAAATGGCAAAGATATCGAAGTAAAATGTCCGCCGCAGGCAGTTATTCTGCCTGCAAGGGCATTTTGCTTTGAGATTGAAGCCATTTTGGCGTCCTTCGGATTTGACCCATATTGTCCATTGCTGCGTTGGCAAGCTTGGACTTAGAACCACTGAGTCCGGCGCTTACCGCCTTGCACTGAACAATATGGCCTCAAACCGCGAAGGTGCATTTAATAGGTCCTGACCCTAAATCGCGGCGTCGCGTACGATGGCGGTTCCTGCCTCGCGCTGCTTTTTGAGATCCGCCTTCAACTTTGCAGGATCGCGCGCAAATACGAAACCAAAGCTGACGCCGCCTTCCTTGCCGATTGTGGCATGGTGCAGTTTATGCGCCTGAACCAACCGCTTGGCATAGCCGCTGCGCGGAACATATTTGAAATAGCGTTGATGCACGAGGCCGTCATGCACCACGGTGTAGATAATGCCATAAAACATGACGCCAAGGCCAATCCACGTCGCGGGCTCCCAAGCATTATCACCGAGCACCAATGGGCTGCCGATGGCAAACAATGACATGCTCGTGACCGCGCCGACGATGCCATAAAGGTCGTTCTTTTCGAGCGCGTTATTATGTGGCTCGTGATGGTCGCGGTGCCAGCCCCAGCCCCATCCGTGCATGATATATTTGTGGCTCGACCACGCCACCCATTCCATGACGAAGACGGTTGCAAGCACAATAAGGACGATGCTGATAACACTCATATCAATGCCATTAGACGCAAACAGCACAAGTTTGAAGTGCAACGATTGTCACCTCACTTGATTTCGCTGCAATCGCATCTATGGCACTTTTATTATGTCCACACCGCAAACACTGTACGAAAAAATCTGGAACGCCCATGTTGTCGAGCAACGCGACGATGGCACCTGCCTGATATTCATTGACCGCCACCTGGTGCACGAAGTAACTAGTCCGCAGGCTTTTGAAGGCCTCAGGGCTGCCGGACGCCGTGTCCGAAGGCCGGAGTTAACCTTGGCAGTGCCTGATCACAACCTGCCCACCACCGCGCGCCTTGATAGCCACGGACAACCGATCCCGATTGCAGACCCGGAAAGCGCCCAGCAATTGGAAGCGCTGGAGCGAAACGCACCGGAGTTCGGCATTGATTATATTCATGCCTCAGATGCCAAGCAGGGTATTGTTCATGTCGTTGGGCCGGAGCAGGGTTTTTCCCTTCCCGGCACAACGATTGTTTGCGGCGACAGCCACACTGCCTGTCATGGCGGACTTGGCGCCCTCGCATTCGGGATTGGAACGTCTGAGGTTGAGCACGTTCTGGCAACGCAGACGCTTCAACTCACACGCTCAAAGTCGATGGAAGTCCGCGTCGAGGGCGAACTACGCCCCGGTGTATCCGCTAAGGACGTCGTGTTGCATATCACTGGCGTGCTTGGCGCAGCCGGCGGCAGTGGCCATGTGATCGAATATACCGGATCAGTGATACGCGCGCTCAGCGTCGAAGGACGGCTGACCATTTCCAACATGGCCATTGAACATGGCGCGCGTGCTGGCCTCGTAGCACCCGACGATACGACTTTTGCTTATATAAAAGGTCGCCCCATGGCTCCTGCCGGCGCAGATTGGGACGCAGCGGTTGCCTATTGGCGGACGCTGGCAACCGATGCGGGTGCCACCTATGACAAGATCGTGTCGATTGATGCCGCTGATATCGCACCCAGCGTCACATGGGGTACGAGCCCCGAAGATGTGCTGCCGATTACAGGCATCGTGCCCGATCCGTCCACCTTTGCAGATCCGTCCAAGCAAGAAGCTGCGCGCAAATCGCTTGATTATATGGGGCTGACGCCCGGCACACGGATGACCGATATTGAGGTGCAGAACATCTTCATCGGCAGTTGCACCAATAGCCGCATCGAAGATCTGCGCGCAGCCGCTGAAATCTTAAAGGGTCGCAAAAAGGCAGCGAACGTCAAATGGGCGATTGTTGTCCCGGGCAGCGGGCTTGTGAAGCAACAGGCTGAGGATGAAGGTCTAGACCGGATATTCACCGACGCTGGACTCGAGTGGCGCGAACCCGGTTGCTCGGCATGTTTGGGGATGAATCCGGACAAGGTTCCGCCCGGCGAACGCTGCGCATCCACCAGCAACCGGAATTTCGTCGGTCGCCAAGGCCCGGGCGCCCGCACCCATCTGGTAAGCCCGGCTATGGCTGCTGCTGCTGCTGTAACCGGAAGGCTCACGGACGTCCGGGAATTCACCAGTTAAAGGTTGCGTCTTATGCCGCGGTGCAAATGAAGCTATTCCCTTTACTTGTCACAAATGCCGAAGCTAAAGCGGTTGGCATCAAGGAAGAGGCATATGACCGATAAAAAATCCGATGGTGGCGACAAATGGTCGACCACAGCAAAGGTAGGCGCTGCAGTAGGTTCAGCCGCACTAATGGCAGCGTTAATGTACGCAGGGCGCCGCAGTCTGACCCAAAAAAAGGGGAAGCTGGAGCCTCTGTCGCCTGAGCCCGAAGTTGCTCCGATGACACACAATCAGCCCAAGACGGATACGGACTAAATTCATGAGAGCGATTAGCCGTGTTGAGGGCCGAGCCTATCCCGTCGGTTTGAAGAATGTCGACACTGATGTCATCATCCCAGCGGTGTGGCTTAAAACGATTAGCCGCGTTGGATTGGGCAAAGGCGCGTTTGAAAGTTTGCGCGCGGTACCGGGCAACGTGTTTGATGACCCAGAATATGCCGGCGCGCCGATATTGATCGCTGGCGACAATTTCGGTTGCGGATCCAGCCGCGAACATGCGGCGTGGGCAATGGCCGATATGGGCATATCCGCGGTTATTGCGCCAAGCTTCTCGGACATATTTTCGGGAAATGCATTCAAAAATGGTTTGCTCGCCATTGTCCTGCCGCAGGCGGCGATTGACCGGTTGATGGAAGTCGCGCGGACCGATGACATCCACATCGATCTGCAAACGCAAACGGTTACGACGCCGTTCCAAGACCGGTTCGAATTCGAAATCGACCCGTTCCGTAAGCATTGCCTGATCAACGGCGTCGACGAAATTGGCCTGACGCTCAAAAGCAGCGACGCGATTTCGGCTTATGAAGCCAAATTATCTGCGGACCGGCCCTGGCTGGCGCCACACCAAATTTAGGAGAGAGACATGCGCGCTTTATTATCGACCGCAAGCGGCGGCCCCGAAACGCTTGTAATGGGCGAACTGCCTGAGCCTGTTGCCGGACCCGGTCAGGTTGTGGTCGCGGTAAAGGCCTGTTCAATCAATTTCCCCGATACGTTGATGATTGTCGACTTGTATCAATTCAAGCCAGAGCGTCCGTTTGCGCCAGGCGGCGAAATTGCAGGTACAGTCGAAGCCATCGGCGAAGGCGTCAGCGGCTTTGCCATTGGCGACCGCGTCATTGGCCTGTGCGGCAATGGCGGCCTGACCGAAAAAGTCGCCATCGCGGCATTCAACTGCTTCAAGATGCCCGATGCCATGTCGTTCGACGACGGCGCAGCGTTGTTGATGACCTATGGCACGTCAATCCATGCGCTGAAGGATCGCGGCCATATGAAGTCCGGGGACAATGTCCTTGTGCTTGGCGGCGCGGGCGGCATCGGCATCTCAGCGATTGAACTCGCCAAGGCGTTTGGAGGCCTTGTGGTTGCAGGCGTATCGAGCGAAGCTAAGGCAGAAATAGCCCGCGAAGCTGGCGCTGACGAGTTCGTGGTCTATGCCCGCCAGCCGTTCGACAAGGACCAGTCAAAGGCTGTCGCCGAGCTGTTCAAAGCGGCTGCTGGCCGCGACGGATACAATATCATTTATGACACCGTGGGTGGCGATTATAGCGAACCTGCCGTCCGGTCGATTGCGTGGGAAGGCAAGTTCCTCGTCGTCGGTTTTCCCGCCGGTATCGCGAAACTGCCATTAAACCTCACATTGCTGAAAAGCTGCGATGTGTGCGGCGTATTCTGGGGCGCCTTTGCTGCGCGTACGCCGCAGAAGAACCACGCCAACATTGCCGAGCTGTTTGACCTATATGCCGCGGGCAAGATCAAGCCGCGCATTTCGGAAACATTTGCCCTGGCAGATGCCGGAACCGCGATTGCGCGGCTCGGTGATCGGGCAGCAGTTGGAAAACTGGTCGTACACATTTGACAAGACCAGCCTTGTTGAGTGACGATGAAGGTATTATCTTTGAACAGAAGCAAAAGGAAACCGCAGCATGACGACTTTCGACAATCGCGAAAATGCCTTTGAAAACAAGTTCGCGCACGATGCGGACCTATTGTTCAAGATAACAGCCCGCCGCAACAAGCTGGTGGGTCAGTGGGCAGCCGAAAAAATGGGTCTGACTCCTGAAGAAACAACGGCCTATGCGACATCAGTCGTGCAAGCGGACTTTGAAGAAGCTGGCGACGAAGACGTTGTCCGCAAGCTGCTTGGCGACTTAACATCAGCAGGGATCGATGCGGATGACGCTATGATCCGCGCTGCGCTTGAAGAAAAAATGGTTGAGGCCCGCCGTCAATTTATCGAGCCTGCATAATGGCAATGCAAGCGCATGAAATTGAGGAAATGATTCAGGCAGCCCTTCCCGATGCGCTTGTCGAAATCACTGACCTGGCTGGCGATGGCAATCATTATGCCGCGCGCGTGGTCAGCGAAAGCTTTCGCGGGATGCCGCGCGTAAAACAGCACAAGGCCGTATATGATGCCCTTGGCGGACGTATGGGCGGCGTGTTGCATGCCCTTCAGCTGACAACAGCCATTCCCTGATTATTGGAGTATTGAAATGAGCGTTAACGAACGGATCGAAGAGATCGTCAAAGGCAATGATGTCGTACTTTTCATGAAAGGCTCGCCACTGTTTCCGCAGTGCGGATTCTCGAGCAAGGCCATCGCCATTCTTGACCATTTGAATGTCGCTTATGAAAGCGTCGATGTATTGCAGGATATGGAAATCCGCGCTGGTATTAAAGATTACAGCGATTGGCCAACAATCCCGCAGCTGTACGTCAAAGGCGAATTCCTTGGCGGTTCGGACATCATGATGGAAATGTACGAAGCCGGGGAACTGCAAGCGATGGTGGACGCAGAAGGCTTGGCCAAGGCCGGTTAAACCGATCCGATATCACACGGGGGTGGGTTCAACCCCACCTTCCGCGCGGCGGATATGTGGCAGCAAGAGGTGCAGCCACGCTAGCGCAAGCAGATATGAAACGGCGGCAAAGATAAATAACGGGGTGTAGCCAAGCCCTGCCGCCAAAACGGCGCCAGTCACCAATTGGATCAGCGCGCCGCCCATATTCCCCATGAAAGCCCCAAAAGCCGTTACGCGACCAACTTTTGCGCGTGGCACGACATCGGTAATGATGGAAAATATCGACAGGGAAAAACCCTGATGCCCGGCCATGACGACGCCCATCATGATCGCCACGGGCCAGAATGAATCTAGCGTAAGCACGAACGGCAGCGGCACGACAATGGCTGCCGATCCCAGCATGATAGTCTTGCGTACGCGGTTGACGCTCCACCCCGCTTCCAAAAGTCGCGTCGACAGCCAGCCTGCGAACAGTGCACCCGCGCCCGAACCAAAAAAAGCGATGGCCAAAGGTATTGCCAGCTCGCTCGTCGTGAGGTCAAATTCCTTGCGATAAAAATCGGGTAACCAGAAATTGATGAGCCACCACGTTGCGTCGGACAACGCCTTCGCGATGACAATCGCCCACGTGCGCCGTTCAAGTAATATCGGTCCATATGGCGCGCCGCCATCGGAAAAGTCGCGATTGGCATCTTCAGCCTGATCATCGAACTTCACGCCCCGTGCGAACCACAGCCATAACGCAAGCGTGACAAAGCCACCAATGCCCCCAAAGATAAGCGCGCCACGCCATCCCCAAATGGCAGCGACTACCGGAATGAAAAAGGGCATGGCAATTGTACCAAGGCCGGCAATCGCCGTGCCTACCCCAAAAGCAAACGAACGTTTGTCAGGTGGGAACAGCGTCGCAACGGTCTTGATGGTTAGCGGTGTCTGCACGGCCTCGGTCGCACCAAGCCCAATGCGTGCGGCGACCACATGCCACCCGGCAATCGCCCAACCATGCGCCATGGCTGCAAGGCTCCAGGTCGTCACACCTGCGACCAT
>JBKBTH010000025.1:0-1217 GCA_046290915.1 Sphingorhabdus sp. | reverse complement strand
GGCGACCACATGCCACCCGGCAATCGCCCAACCATGCGCCATGGCTGCAAGGCTCCAGGTCGTCACACCTGCGACCATGGATCGCAACACGCCGATTTTATCCACCAACCACCCAGTGAACAAGAATGACAGCGCAGCCGCAACCTGCGTTACAAAAGCCAAATTGGCAAAATCAGTATCGCTCCAGCCAAGATCAGCCGATATGTCAGGCTTAAGGATCGCAATGACCGGCCGATCCATCGCATTGAAGATTCCCGCGACACATAATAGTCCGAAAAGGATCCAACGCAGCGTTGGTGTGATAGGCTTCACTTCGCTTTACCCCTGCGCATGACCGTCTCCGCTTGGCGTATAGCCCATCCCGCTTTATGCTGGAACTTCTGATGCATCTGCCTATAGAAGGCCATATGACACCGCAAGACATAAACGCGAATTACATCGCTGACCTGTACGGCGAGACGTATCTGGCTGAGGACAATCCGGCACCGCGCAAACGGTTGATGATTGGCGCATTGTTTCCCGGTTTTGCGGTGGTTGGTATCGCGTCTGTTGCTGCCACATGGTTCTCCGAACATTATGGCATGCCCGTGATATTGGCAGGGTTGCTGCTTGGTCTGGCGCTCAATTTTATATCAGCCGAACAGAAGGTCCACCCGGGTCTCGATTTCTGCGGCACGTCCTGTCTGCGGTGGGGCATTGTCCTGTTGGGCACTCAGGTAACGGTGATGCAGATCGGCGGATTGGGTGCGCTGGCCTTTCTTGGCCTGGTTTGCATCATGGCGCTGGTGATGGGTGCTGGACTGTTGGGCGCGCGACTGGGCGGGCAAAGCAATTACGCGGGTTGGCTTGCAGGCGGTGCAACAGCTATCTGCGGCGCGTCAGCCGCCTTGGCGATCTACGCTGTGATTGGGCGCGAACGGCTGAACCAGAACCAGTTCACGCTGACACTTGTCGGTGTCGCGCTTGCCAGCGCAATTGCCATGTCCTTTTATCCACTTATCGCTACGCAGCTTGCCTTCACAGATCGGCAGGCAGGCTTTCTGATGGGCGCGGCAATACATGATGTCGCGCAGTCGCTTGGGGGTGGCTATAGCTTCTCGCAATCTGCCGGAGAAACAGCAACGATTGTCAAACTATCGCGCGTTGCCTTGCTGGCTCCGGCTGTAGCACTCATTGGCCTCGCCATCGGCTCGGGCAGTGGCCAATCGAAAAGCCTT
>JBKBTH010000255.1:0-3518 GCA_046290915.1 Sphingorhabdus sp. | reverse complement strand
GCAAAACGAGAGAATGCTGTGAGCCATTTGTAACGACTTTCTCTTAACCGACTGCCGCACATGAAATGCGCTGTCTGGAAGCGTAAAGAACTGGAGTGGCGGCGGGTGTGGGACCCGCCGCCGGTTGGCAGGGACCAGACCGCCA
Source organism: Sphingorhabdus sp. (assembly GCA_046290915.1). Lineage (GTDB taxonomy): Bacteria > Pseudomonadota > Alphaproteobacteria > Sphingomonadales > Sphingomonadaceae > Sphingorhabdus_B. The sequence continues at coordinate 3,373 of JBKBTH010000255.1, read as the reverse complement.
ACAACTCCAGATAGCCCCGGATTTGTTAACCACCCCGTCCGGACGCACCTCGGAAAAATACGGTATAAAACTTGATGGCAGACGACGTGACAGGCATTTCAACCGGACCATTGTCCGAGAAAATGTAGGCAATCCGTATCTTAACATTGTCGGTCGATTGTGCGCTTGAGCTTCGCCAATGAGGCCACCAAAGGTTTCGAGCTCAAGCCTTGGAAAATTCCGTGGCCAATTCAGTCAGCCACGCGCTCGCTTTCTGTCGTGCGAAAGGCGTATCGGCATCTATCAGCCGATTTACATAACGCGCAACAAATTGCGATGGACCGGAATACGCCATTTGCCATTCTGCAAACTTGCGTTTTCTAACGGGAGTGCGATCAACAATTCTAAGATTTGCATGTCGCGGATCACGCTCCAATGCCTTCAGAAGTGTCGCAATTGAGGCCGCTGGCCCCTCTAAAATTTGTACAAAATGTGCGCCGGTGAAAAGCAAGGCCCCGGTCAGCTTAAGCTCAACATTCCGCGTTTCTGCTCCCGCAACAATTTTTGCCAGAACGCTCTCAGCCTCGTCTTTAACTATCCGGCTTTCGCTGACGTAAATAAGTCGCTCCATTAGCAACCGGTCAGCGAATTTTTTTGAATGGAACAATGTTGGCGTGGCGCCTTAGCTCGCGTACCATGATTGGAACGTCGGCAGCCGCTCGCCCTGCGCCATAAAGATAACCCTGCCCCAAATTGCAGCCGCAATTACGCACAAACGCGGCCTGCGCATCCGTTTCAATGCCTTCTGCTACGGTTTCCATCCCCAAGCTTGCGCCAAGGCCAATGAGCGCCCGCACAATGGCAGCGTCATCGGCGCTCTGTCCCAAACCTGCCACAAAGGTCTGATCTATCTTCAGCACGTTGACAGGGAATTGCTTGAGGTGTGTTAGTGATGCAAACCCGGTGCCGAAATCGTCCAATGCAATGCACACACCATGTTCGCTCAGCTTCGTTAGGGCCCGCAGCACATAATGGCTTCCGCGATCCAGAAAGACGCTTTCAGTCACTTCGACTTCGACCAGATGCGGTGACAGTTTTCGAAGATCTAATGCTGCAAGCAAGCGTTCTGCAAAATCGTTCGCTGCAAAATCACCCGCGCAAGTGTTCAAGGCCACTTTCTCAAACTCTACGCCTGCTATCGACCATGTCTGCATATCGTCGAGGATAAGATTCATCATGCGGTCGCCAATACGCAACGCAAGCTCGGTATCCAAAAATGCAGGCGCAATCATGGAAGGAAGTCCCAAACCACCATTGATCTGATCCCAGCGGAGCAACGCTTCGAAGCCAGCTAATGCTCCAGTCGATAAATCGATCTTCGGCTGATAATATGGGAAGACCCGGTCATGCTCTAAAGCATTGCGAGCGAGTGTCGTCATCGTGATTTTGCGTTCGAAGTCGGTTTCCATGTCCGGATGGAAGGTGACCGCCGAACCGCGCTTTAGCTTCGCGACGCCCAAGGCCAAATCCCCGCACTTGATCAATGCTTCAGCTGTAGCGGCATGTTCGCCATATACCGCAACGCCAATGCTTGCGCGACATTCAATCTGACGGCCGTTATGATTCAACTTTTCCCGAAGGCGCATATTAAGTGCGTCGACGATAGAGACCAGATGTTCTCTCGCCTTAACGGAAGTCAGTACGATACCAAATTCATCGCCACCTAAACGCGCCACGGTGTCGCCTTCCCGCACGACATCGCGAAGCCGGGAAGCAAAGGCGCACAACACGGCGTCCCCTGCGTCATGGCCCATGGAGTCGTTGATTTGCTTGAAGTGATCAACGTCAATCAGAATGGCGGCAACGCCAGTGCTGTTGGCGTCGGCTTCTCTGATCGCTGTGGCCAATTCGCTATGGAATAATGTCCGGTTGGCCAGATGTGTAAGCGAGTCATGCGTTGCAATCCACTGCAGCGCGGTCGCCGCAGTACGTTGTTCCGCCGCGCGATTATCGCGTTCCTTGATCGAGCGACGAAGCTCAAGCTGCGCCTCAACCTGTTTGGCAAGAACGCGCAACGTCAGCTGCTGGATTTCGGTAAGACCTTTTGGCCGCGCTACGGAATCAAGGACGCATAATGTTGCAATGGCGGTCCCGTCAGACGCGTGAATCGGCATTCCGGCGTAAAAGCGTAAGCCAGGAGCACCTGTTACCAAAGGATTGGCTGCAAATAACGGATGCCGGCTTGCATCGGTTACCACGAAAATATCATCTTGCCGGATCGCGTAGGCACAAAAAGAAACCGAAAGTGGCGTTTCGTGAATGCCAAGGCCAACCTCTGATTTGAACCATTGCCGATCTTCACAGATGAAACTGATGGCGGCGAAGGACGCCTCGCATACCGCGGCTGCAAGATTAGCGATCTCCTCATATTCCGGCTCAACCGGCGTATCCAGAATATCGTACCGATAAATCGCGGCACACCGTTTCTGGATTTCCGCAGCTCTTTTCAGCGGCGACAAATCGGGAAACGTAAACTCCTTACTTTGACAGATCATATTCACTGTGCGCGCCCATGGTTACCCTAGCCTGAGCTTTTAACCCGCAGAAAGCTGTTGGCGAGATCGGGGAAATGCGGTCCGGGGCGAAACGAATGGTTAACTTGTCGGCAGTCCGCCTCGCTCGATATCAACCAGCCACAGGAACAATATGTGCCTGGTCCGGTTGACCAAGGCTTTTCCGGTTTAGGCCAATTTCAACGTCAGGACGAATAACCGCGTGGTCAACACTCCTTCTTCCATTCTGTTAGATTCTGGATATGTCGGCATTCCCGCAGCGAAGGCCGGTAGCTGCGTCTATGTCATTGACGACGAAAGTGAGGTGCGCAAGTCGCTGCATTTCCTGCTGTCGACTGCCGGGCTGGTCAGTTGGCCCTTTGCATCAGCACAGGATTTTCTTGATAATTTGAACGACCTTTCGCCTGCCCCAATCTTGCTCGATATCCGCATGCCGAACCTAGATGGTATAGAGTTGATGACCATGCTACCCGACCGCGGCGTCAACTGGCCCATCATTGTCATCAGTGCACATGGCGATATTCAGGTCGCGGTCAAATCGATAAAGCTTGGCGCAATCGAATTTCTGGAAAAGCCGTTCGAGTTTGAGGCGTTGGAGCAATGCCTGCAGTCGGCGTTTGTTCAACTTGAGTCCGTTCATGACCGCTATGCGCTGCGTAATGCCGCGCGAGAGAAATTTGCACTGCTCAGTCCACGCGAGACAGAAGTGATCACCGTCCTCATTCGTGGAACCGCGAACAAAACGGCTGCCCATTTGCTCGACCTCAGCGTTCGCACCGTCGAGATGCATCGCGCCAACGCTCTTTCAAAACTCAAGGTAA
>JBKBTH010000254.1:0-3518 GCA_046290915.1 Sphingorhabdus sp. | reverse complement strand
CGTGCAGATGAAGTTCGACTGGACTTTGGTTCCTGCAAAGAATGCCTGATCAACGGCGGCGTTGTCAAAGCCTGACATGGCACCTGAATCGAGGCCCAATGCGCGCGCGGCGAGCATCAGATACGCGCCTTGCAAGCTGCTGTTACGGAACGCAGTCTTTTCGATCAGCGCATCATTGCCAACAAACCAGCTGCGCGCGTCCGTATGCGGGAAAAGCTCAGGCAGTTGTTCGTAAAATTCGAGGTCCATGCCAATAATGGCCGTTACCGGCGCCTGTAAAATCTTCTCGCCATTGGCAGGCATGGTGCACGCGGCCAGCTTTTGCTTGGCTTCGGCGCTAGTGCACCAAATGATGCGTGCGGGCAGACAGTTCGCAGATGTCGGGCCAAATTTCATCAGGTCCCAAATGCCCTCAAGCTGTTCCTGCGACACCGGCGTATCCAGATAACCGTTGTAGCTGCGCGCTTCGCGGAAAAGCTGATCAAGGGCGGTGTCGGTTAAAGCTTCAGACATAGGAGTTCTTTCGGAGAGGGAGAGTATTTAAGCGGCGCGCACTTCGATAACTTCAGGCACATAATGCTTCAGCAATTGTTCGATACCGTTCTTCAACGTTGCAGAAGAAGACGGGCAACCAGCGCATGCGCCCTGCATCTGCAAATACACTATGCCTTTTTGAAAACCGCGATACAAAATGTCACCGCCGTCATTCGCAACCGCGGGGCGGATACGCGTTTCGATCAGTTCTTTTATTTGGACAACAATGTCTGCGTCCTCTGGATCATCGAGCGGATAGTCCGCATCTGCCGACGGGACCGCAAAGCCAGCTGCCGCTGGCTTAAACAAAGGCATGTTGGCGCTGAAATGGTCGAGCAATATGGCAAGCACATCGGGTTTCAGGTTCGACCATTCTGTCCCGGGGGCCGCGGTGACCGAAATAAACTCGCGTCCAAAGAATACGCCAGTGACATCACCCAGACCGAAAAGGGCTTCGGCCAAGGGAGAGGCTTCCGCTTCTTCGGGGTCAGCAAAATCGCGCGTTCCATTTTCCATCACGGCGCGGCCGGGCAGAAATTTGATGGTTGCGGGATTTGGCGTGAGTTCGGTTTCTATCAGCATTTCACGCATGTGGTGCGGTGATGGTAAAAGTGCAAGCCAGAATGTCTTGACAGCGGTGAAGGCTACGTTGACCAAGCGCATCAACAGGAGAGCAAAACATGGTCGATCAGTCCAATAAAACAGCATGGATAACGGGTGCTTCATCGGGCATCGGCGAGGCGCTGGCTAAGGCATTTGTAGGCAGCGGCGGCTATGCGGTTTTGTCGGGCCGCAATGTTGCTGAACTGGAACGCGTGGCCAATGCTACCGGCGCGCCTGAACGATGCCTGATCCTGCCATTCGACACGGTGGACTATGCTGCATTGTCGTCAAAGGTTGCTGAAGCCATTGCCTATCAAGGTAAGATCGATGTGTTGGTGAACAACGCGGGCATCTCGCAGCGGTCGCCCGCCATTGATACGGACCTATCGGTTTACCAGCGGATCGTTGATGTAGATTTGCTCGCCCCGATTGCGCTGACGCAAGCGCTTTTGGGCCATTTGGTTTCAAACGGGCATGGCCAGATTATCATGATTTCAAGCGTTGCGGGCAAAGCTGGCATCCCCATGCGGACGGCCTATTGCGCGGCGAAGCACGGGCTCATCGGATATGCGGATGCTTTGCGCAGCGAAGTTGCGGGGCAGGGCGTTAAGGTGCTCGTTGTAGCCCCGGGTTCCGTTCGGACCAACGTATCGCGTAATGCATTAAATGCCGATGGCACCGTTCGTGGCACCAGCGATGCCGCGATCGATAACGGCATCGATCCAAACGTCGTTGCGAATACGATCTGGGATGCCGTTGACGCCGGAACGCGGGAAATCGTCATTGCCGAAGGGATGGAGGCTGGCATCCCGGTGATGCGTGCGCAGGATCCCGAAAGGCTGTTCGACATGGTCGAAGCGATGGTGGCCGACGGCTACGCCCAGAAAATCGCGGCCCGATAACATTCCGATTTGCCGGGCCGTTTTTTAACCGAGCGGTCCGGTGACTTCTTTAGGCGCATCCGCTTCTTCGGCGCGGCGCTGTTTGGTGGCCTGTTCAGTCATGGCCTCGCTGACGGGGTTGGATTTAATCTTGTTGCGAATGGTCATGGTAATGATGGCCGCGACCAACAACAATGGTCCTAAAACGACGACGACGAGCCAAATGGTCTGCACAATCTTCTCCTGTGGTGAGACAGGGTAACGGTGCAGGTGAGGCTTTGTTTCTTAAATTCGGCCTGCTCTTAATGCCGCGCCTGCGGCAAAGGGCGACAAGGCGGTGATGGCAAGTGCAGTGGCGGCCAACAACTGCATCGCGTTGCCGGGGTCTTCGGACAATGTGCCCGCGCCAAAAATCAGCAAGGGTATCGTGATTGGGACGAGAAGAAGCCCGCCAAGTGCGCTGGCGCCGCTTAGGCCTGCCGTCAGCGCGGCGATGGTGACCGATAGCCCGGACAAAGCGGGCAGGGCTAGGGCAAGGCCAAGCAACAACGTCCCCAATTGTGCCTCGGGCAACCCGATGAGCGCGGAGCCCACGACTGTTGCGAGAAGTAGCGGAAGCGCAAATGCAAAGATCTGGCCGATGATTTTGGCGGTCGCGACCAACTCGTCAGACCAGCCGCGCATGGCCAACTGGTCCAATATGCCCGCCTGCCTGTCAGGAAGAATAAGCCGCTCAATCGGTAGCAGCGTCGCCAGCAGCGCGGCAATCCACAAAATGCCGCCGCCCGTGCGCGCCAGCAATGCCTTGTCCGGCCCTGTCACAAACGGAAAAAGCGTCGCCACAGCAAGATAGAATACTACTGGCAGCCATAGCCCGCCGCCAGTCCATGCCAAGCGCACTTCACGCGCAACCAGGGCTACAAATGCCTTCACGTCTCTGCCTCCGCTCGGTCGAGAATGAGGCTATGCGCCACGTTAATCGACGGCGGCTGGTGGGCAGCGACCAGCACGATGCCTCCCATTGCGGCATGGGCGGTAATGGCTTGGTCCAGCCGGGCGCAACTCGCGCTGTCCAAACCATTATAGGGTTCATCGAGTAACCAGATATCCGCCTTCGACGTCAGCACGCGGGCAATGCAGGCGCGTTTGCGTTGGCCGGTCGACAGGAAGCGAACGGGTACCTGCGCCAGACTTTTTAGGTCCATATCGGCGAGCGCTGCACTTCGGTCGTCTGCAGAAGCGCCGTCCATATCTGCCCAAAATTGAAGCGCTTTTTCGACCGTCAGGTTCGGATCAAGCGCTAGGTTTTCATCTGCTAGCGCGATCCGGCCTTCAGTCTTAATCGAGCCGGCTGTCGTATATAGCAGGCCTGCGATCAGCCGGAGCAGCGTGGATTTTCCGCAACCATTTGCACCACGTACCCAGACAATATCACCGCTGCGCGCAGATACCGTCAGCCCGCGCAGCACGAGCCGGTTGCCGCGAATAACCGCGACATTA
>JBKBTH010000253.1:0-3523 GCA_046290915.1 Sphingorhabdus sp. | reverse complement strand
AGAGCCGCCTGCGAACCCAAGCAAAGTGGTTCAGGCATCCATCGCGGCGGATAATATGCCACCGCCAGTCTCGGCTCCCGCACCCCTCGTGGCGCCAGCGCCAGAGGCGCCTGTGACCGTTGACCAATTGAACGGTGGCTGACCCAACCGGGTTAACTTATGCGCGTCGATCTATTTGATTTCGAGCTTCCGCCCGAGCGGATTGCGTTGCGGCCTGTTAGCCCGCGGGATTCCGCGCGCATGCTATGCGTCGGTGATAACGGCGGTTTGATCGACGCCTCCGTCCGCGATCTGCCACAAAAGCTGCGCAAGGGGGATTGCCTGATCTTCAACGATACCCGCGTCATACCTGCGCAGCTTACCGGACGCAGGGGCGACGCGACGATTGGAGCCACATTGCACAAGCGCATCGATCTGCGCCGCTGGCAGGCGTTTATTCGTAATGCAAAACGCCTTCGTATTGGCGACTGCATTGATTTTGGCGAAGGCGTCCTAGCGAACGCCGAAGTGCGGCACGCAGACGGCAGCTTCACGCTCTTCTTTGAAGGCGACGAACCTGTTGAGGTCTTGCTGGAGCGCGCCGGTACGATGCCCTTGCCGCCTTATATCGCCGGTAAGCGGCCGACTGATGCGCGCGACGCCGAAGATTACCAGACGATGTTCGCGCAAAAGGACGGCGCCGTCGCAGCGCCCACTGCATCGCTACATTTCACGCCCAAGCTGATGCAAGCAGTGCACGACGCTGGCATCGAAACCGCCACGCTCACATTGCACGTGGGGGCGGGCACGTTCCTTCCGGTAAAGGTTGACGACACAGCGAGCCATCAAATGCACAGCGAATGGGGCAGCATCGATGCGGAGACAGCATATCGTCTGAACAGTATTCGCGAGAATGGTGGCCGCCTGATTGCCGTTGGCACAACTTCGCTTCGCCTTGTCGAGAGCGCCGCCGACCAAAATGGTGTGGTGCACCCTTTTGAAGGCGACACCGATATCTTCATTACGCCGGGTTATCGGTTTAAGGCCATCAACGGCCTGATGACCAATTTCCACCTGCCCAAATCGACCCTGTTCATGCTGGTGAGCGCGCTGATGGGCCGCGAGACAATGCAAGCAGCATATGCCCATGCAATCGCCGAAGAGTACCGGTTTTACAGCTATGGCGACAGCAGTCTTTTACTGCCGCCGCAGAACGCATAGCGCTTGACGCGCAAAAATTAGCGGCGATACATCGTCCAACATATTCTGTTGGGGAGCGATGATGGAACGCATACTGATTGGTGGCTTTGCCATCTTAAGCGCGATGACCTTGGCGACTTCGCCTTCGTTAGCCCAAGACCAAGCCATCACCGTCACCGGGCAGGCCCAAAGCAAATGGAAAGAAGCCGAAAGCGACCATTTCAAGATTTACAGCGACGGCGATGAAAAATCGCTCGCGCGGTTGTCGGGCCGATTGGAGGGCATCCATTATCTGTTGAAAATCGCGACCAACATGCGCGAACCTGACGACGCCAATATCGTCAAGGTGAAGGTGTATTCGGTCGCAAGTGTCGCTGATGTTCAGCGTCTCCTCGGCGACCCAAGCGCGGATGCGGCGGGCTATTATGATCCGCAACTTGCAGGACCGATTTCAGTCATCCCACGCGATGCAGGGAATAGCGGTACATTCTCCGGCGAACTCGTGCTCTTTCACGAATATGCCCATCACTTCATGCTGCAATATCAAGCGGCGGCCTACCCAGCTTGGTACGTCGAGGGCTTCGCCGAGCTGATTTCGACCGCTTCATTCGAACGCGAAGGCGCCATCACTTACGGCAAGCCAGCGCGCCATCGCGAGGGCGAGTTGCGCTACACGCGGCGCTATCCAGCCGCCAAGATGATCGATGGACGTTATCTCGACGAAAGCCGGGACGCCGAAAATTGGGATTATGGCGATGCGTGGGCGGTAACGCATTATCTGACCTTCTCGGAAAAGCGCAAAGGCCAGTTGAAAGCGTATCTGAACGCGATCAACGCAGGACAGAGCTATGCCGAAGCCGCCAAGATTTTTGGCGACGTCAATGACCTCACCCGCGAAGTCGGCATATATGTCGACAGCGGCAGCTATCCATACAAAACACCGCCCTTGCCACCTGAAGTCATAAAGGCGCCCGTAATACGTCCAATTACCTTGGCAGAAGCTGACTTTATCGACGACCGGATCACCATGGAGCGGCTGGCGCGTATTTCCACCAAGGAAGAATATGAAGCCATGGTCAAGGTGCGCGCTGAAACCGAATATCCCGTGAAGAAGGATTTCGACACTTATTATCGCGAGAAGACGACCAACCGCGACAAATGGATGCAAAAGCTGCGCACCAAGACCGCGACTTACGCTAGCAATAGTCTCGCATGGACGATCCAGGCGCATGCCGAATGCATGGCCAAGGATTTTGCCGCGTGCCAGACAAGCAGCGATAAAGCACTGGCGCTGCAACCCGACAATTGGGAGGCGATGTTACGCAAAGGACAGGCGCTGCTAGGGTTAGCTAACACCGCAGCCGACGCGGATAAAAAGACTGTGTTCAAGGACGCACGAACTTGGCTGTTGAAAGCCAACGCCGCGAACCCGCCAGCGCATGAGCCGCTCTATTTTTATCACCAAAGTTTTGGCGCAGAGGGCAAGCGCGCGCCCGAGGTCGCGGTTGCCGGCCTCGCCCAAGTCGTCGACACCATCCCGCAAATTGATGCCCCGCGCCTGACGCTGGGCAGCGAACTCATGGCACGTGATCGCTTCGCAGAGGCGCGCCGTACCCTGCGGCCGCTGGCTTACTCGCCGCATGAATCGGTCGAACAGAAAAAGGCGTTGGCGTTATTGAAGCTTATTGACGAGAAAGAAGCGAAGGACAGCGCGACGGACTCACCCGCAAGCTAACGTCCATCGCCCGCCTTTAATGTCCTTTCAACTCGTCGCCGGTCAACCGGACGATGTGCAGCACATTTGTTGAACCCGGCGTTCCAAATGGCACGCCCGCCATGATGATAATCCGTCCGCCAGCCTGACCCAAGTGATAGCGAAGCGCCATGCGCTTGCCCTTGGCGACCATTTCCTCGAACGATCCAATATCTTTCGTCCGCACAGCAAACGCACCCCACAACAGCCCCAGGCGACGCGCGGTCGATTGGCTTGCCGTCAGCACCAAAAGCGGCACCGATGGCCGCTCACGCGATATCCGCCGCGCGGTCGAACCCGATGATGTGAAGCAGACAATGGCGCTGGTTTCTATGGTGTCGACAATCCGTCCGCTGGCCTCTGCAAGAGCATCCGCCGTAGTGGAATCGGCAGGGGTCTCGGTAAAGTGGATACGTTTGTAGAAATCGGGGTCGCTTTCGACCTGTTGCGCAATCCGGTCCATGATGGAAACGGCTTCAATAGGCCACGCCCCTGCTGCGGTTTCGGCAGAGAGCATAACGGCGTCAGCACCATCATAAATCGCCGTTGCAACATCGGATACCTCAGCGCGCGTTGGCGACGGCGAGACGA
>JBKBTH010000252.1:0-3539 GCA_046290915.1 Sphingorhabdus sp. | reverse complement strand
GGACTGGACGGCACGTGCAAACATGTCCCGCATATCAACGATTGGCAGGGGTCGCTTACCGAAGACCGCATTCGTCTCGCCGGCGTCAAATGCGAGACATGGGGTGGGTGGATCTGGATCAACATGGACCCAGACAGCGTATCGCTATCTGAATGGCTCGGTGTTGTGCCCGAGATGCTCGATCCTTACGGTCTGCAAAATATGCGTCCGCGTTGGCGCAAATGGGTCATTTTCGATTGTAACTGGAAAGTGGCGATGGAGGCGTTCAACGAAACTTATCATGTTGCTACCACCCACCCTGAATTTAACGCCTTCGGGCAGTTTCGCGGTTGGGCGCGAAATCAAGGCTTGCACAGCCATATTGGCTATGAAGCGCCAAAAGGACTTGAAGAAGATGCCGGCAAAATGCGCACCGGAACTGGCGCCGATCCGCGCAAATCGACGGCTGAGATGCAGGAGTTCACTTGGCAAAATGCCAACACCAACACTACGTTGACTTTGGTCAATGCGGCGAAGCGACTGGTTGACGAACTGACCGACGACACGCCCGCAACTGAAGTTTCGAGACACTGGATTGCAACTGCACGCGCTGATGATGAAAAGCGCGGCGTGGTCTGGCCAACGGTCGACCCGCTACATACTGCAACGGCCGGCACGGCGTGGCAGATTTTCCCGAACTTTCAGATCGGCCATGCGGTCAACAACATGCTTTGCTACATGGCGCGTCCTTGGGGCAATGACCCTGACAAGTGCGTTTTTGAGGCTGCGGTTTACGAACTTTATCCTGAAGGCGAAGCCCCCGAGACGGAGTGGGAGTACACCGAGCCTGCCGATTGGCCGCCAGTTCTGCAACAGGATTTCGTCAATATGTCGGCCGTACAGCAGGGCATGAAAAGCGCTGGGTTTAATGGCACCCAGCCCAATCCTTATATGGAGCGTTCTACTGCCAGCCTGCACATGAACCTTGCGCGGTTCATGGGTACAGGCGCGCCGGTCAAAACCGGATGAGCTTAGGCGAAGGGTTCTTCGCCTTTCAGTTTAGTACGGTGCATCATTCGACCACAGGTCAGGTCATAAGCTTCGGCGCGGTGCATTGTACCGGTATTGTCCCACATCACAAGGTCGCCTTCGTCCCATTCATGGCTGTAGCTGAACGCGTCCTGTGTCGCCCATTCCCGCAGCCCATGGATGATCTCCGCGCTTTCAAAAGCAGTTTTGCCAATAATGCTCAGCGTTGTGCAGCCAATGACCAACGATTCTCGACCCGACCGGTGCTTCCACACCAAAGGCAGTTCATTTTCGCCAACCGTTTTCATACCGCGCAATTTGGCAACGCTTGGCTCAGGGTCGTAATAAAACACCGTAGGCCAAACACCGTGGATCGCCCTTAGGTCGTGAAGCTCTGCCTTGCGGTCATCGGGCAGTGAGTCCCATGCAACATATGTGTTGCAGAAACCGGTGTTACCGGTTCCCTTGGGGGCAGCCACCTTGCATGAAAGCAGCGAAGCGAGGATCGGTACATCGTTCATCGTGCCGTCGATGTGCCAATACAGGCTACCTTTCAAATATTCCGCTGCCGCAGGGTTCTCTTTGATGTCGAGCGTAATTTTGCTGACATTTTCACCGTCGCCCATCCGTTCGGGTGCAAATTCACCCAGCGTTTTGGTAAAAGCAATCTGTTCATCATCGGTGAAATCAATTTTTTTGAAGACCAGCACGCCGCGTTCTTCAAGTAGTTCCCGGATTGCAGGGCCGAGGTCACCTGCCAGCAATTCTTCCTTGCTGTTGAGCACGGCACTTCCGATGTTCGGACGAAGGGCCTCATGACTTAATGTTAATGTTGATAACGCTGCTGTCGCCATTTTAATATTCCTCCCACGCTTGCGAGCCTTGTAGAATTGTCCGGTGCATCATCCGTCCCGCGTCTGGATCATAGGGCGTTGCCCGGTGAAGTGAGGTCCGGTTGTCCCAAATAATCGTGTCGCCAACGGTCCATTTGTGTGTGTAAACATAAGGCTCACTTGTTGCAAAATTGCGTAAGCCATGGAGAATGCGATAGCTTTCCTTGGGGTCAACACCCTTTACATAATGCGCAGTGTTCCCCAGCACGAGCGAGCTGCGGCCCGATTTGTGTTTGCAAACCAAAGGCAGCTCAGCTTCTCCATGACCCTGCCAGCGTTCAAGCTGTTCCATTGTCGGTTCGGGTGTATGATACATCTGCGAACGCCAAAGCGAATGAACTACGCGCAGTTCGGCAATCTTCGCTTTGGTCGCTTCGTCGAGGTCGGCATATGAGCTCGCGGTGTTGGCAAATTCGGTATCGCCACCTTCATCGGTTAACACTTTGGCTGTCAACATAGAGGCACGGATAGGAACCGGGTTCATAGTGCCGTCGATGTGCCAATACATGCTGCCCATCAGATATTCGGCAACATCATAATTGATTTTCTTATCAAGACTGACTTTGAACACGCCCTGTTTCGTTGCCGCGCCGCCTATTTCCTTCACGCTGCCTCCAAGAATATCAGTGAAGGCGATTTGTTCCTTATCGGTCAGGTTCAACCCAGGAAAAACGAGGATGCCCGTGTTTTCCAAAAGCGCAAGCAACTGCTCGCTTAAATCGCCAGACAGCAACTCTGCCTTGGTATTGAAAACGCGCGTACCGATTTTTTCCTTGATAGGTTCGGTCCGCAATACCGCCCGGGTTAATTCTGCAATTGACATGGGACCTCTCCTCGGATTCGCCTTATGCTGAACACCTGTTCAGCATATTGATTTATCTTTGTCAATCTGTGGACGGCAGCAGACGGTCGAGCCAGTCATTGACCCATGCCACCGCATCTTGGTGCCCCGTTGAAACGCCGAGTGCGCTCTCCATGAACAGCGCACGTCCAATGCCCGCCAGGATAACGCTCAGCCCTGCCGGTGGGCAGCCGTCCGCACCGACAAGCCGCTCGCCTAAGAGTTGTTGAAACAACGCTACCTGTTGTTTGCGCATTGCCTCGCTATGCGTGGCAATCTTTGCGCGGATCGCCGGACGGCGGATGGCGAGCGCCAAATACTCGACCGAAAGCGCGGTACGGCTGTCGTCCGAAAAGAATCGCCATAACGCGCGAACGGGGTCGCCGCTGGTAATCGCCGCTTCGATCATCTCGTCACTTTTTGCAGCGCCGCTTTCAAATACGGCGAGCAGTAAGTCGTCGGTCGTCGGAAAATAGTAATGAACAAGCGATGGTTTGAGCCCAGCACGCAGCGCCACGCGGCGCGTGCTGGCTGCTGCATAGCCTTCTTCGCGGATCACCAGCTCGGTCGCCGCTATGATCATCGCGCGTGTTTCCGAACTTTCCGCGCCGATCCGCCGCTTTGTTACTTCTGGCGCAGTTGCGGTCATCTGATCCCCGTTATCCTTGTGTGGGTAGGCCGCTCATCGCGAGCCAACCGCCATCATTCACGAAATCCGCACCTGTGGCAAAGCTCGATTCGTCGCTGGCAAGGAACAGCGCCATTTTTGCCATTTCATCAGGCTGGGCGAGGCGGCC
>JBKBTH010000251.1:0-3549 GCA_046290915.1 Sphingorhabdus sp. | reverse complement strand
GTGAAACCCGCCAAGCGGCCAAGCTAGAAATTTCGGTCAACGGACGGGCCGTTATTCCCGAACTGATCAGCGACGGAATATTGGTGTCCACGCCTGCGGGGTCCACCGCCTATAATCTGTCGGCAAATGGACCAATCTTGCCGCTAGACTCATCGTTGCTGGCGCTGACGCCTATCAGCCCCTTCCGGCCACGCCGGTGGAAGGGTGCAATTCTGCCAGATCGCTACGTCATTAAAATCAACATACTTGAGGCGACCAAACGCCCTGTGAGCGCGGTTGCCGACCAGCGCGAGATCCGCGACATTGCCCAGGTAGAAGTGGCGCTGGACCGCAATCGATCGCTCACGCTTTTGTTCGATCCGGAACATGCGTTGGATGATCGCATTGCCATGGAACAATTTATTGTCTGAACTGGTAATGGGCGCTTGCCAAATGCGAAAAAGCGCTGCTATAGGCGCGCCTCTGCCCGAAGATATCGGGCTGTTCCCTGGTAGCTCAGTGGTAGAGCAGTTGACTGTTAATCAATTGGTCGGGGGTTCGAATCCCTCCCGGGGAGCCATTTTTTCTGGCTTGAAATACTAAGGCAGGCCCTGGGCCTGCCACAGCAGCCGCAAGGCGGCATAGCCGACCAACAGCGCGGTAAGCGTGCGCAAAAGCCGCGGCGAAAGATAACGCATTCCAAATAGACTTCCAATTTGCCCGCCGACCAATACGGCGCCCAGCAACAGTCCATATTGCATAGCCGGCGCTGCGAGCGATTGTGTGCCAGCTTTAACAATCTGCCCGAACAAGCCCGCCGCAGAGTTAATCAATATGTAGAGCGATGCAAATGCCGCGATGCGCCGTGCCTCTGCCCAGCGGATCAGGTGTAATATCGGCGCCATGAATATTCCGCCGCCAATCCCAGATAGACCAGCAAGGAGGCCCACGCCGCCGGATATCGCCAGTAATATTGGTTTGGGCAAAATACGCGCGGACAGCCGTTCGGGCTGAAGCAGAATGGCGACGGCTGACGCCAATAATGCGCAGCCCAATATCGTCAGGAAAATCCATTGTTTCAGCGGCACAAGCCCACCCAAGAAAGCGAGTGGCGCTGACACAAATAATAATGGCATGACTTGCGGCCACGACACCAGCCCAGCGCGCACAAAACGAATGCTTCCGCCCGTCACCACAATGATATTGCACAATAATGCGACAATCGGGATCAGCCGATAATCAACGCCCCACAACGCCAACAACGCGGTATAGGTCGAGCCTCCACCAAAGCCGACCGATGCGTACACAAAGGCGACGAGAGCGAAGAGACCAGCTAACCAGATCATCCCCGCCCTACTCGCTCAATGCCCTCAATATGCGCCGTGACAGTGCTTATACTTCTGCCCTGAGCCACAAGGGCATGGGTCGTTACGGCGCAAGTCAGGATTGCCGGCAAACGGGTCGTTTGAACCAGACGTGATCGCTGGACGCGGTATCGTCGTCGTTACCAACCCAAGCGAACCTGCGTCGACATCATTGCTGTCATCTTCGCCGGTGAACGGGTCAATATGGGTCGTCAGGAAATCTGGCAACTCGGGCAATTCGGGCGGCACAAATTCTTCTTCCGCACGGAAGTCGTTGGTGGCGATTGTCTTGGTTACGCCCTCGCGAATAGCCCCAAGCATGCGTTCAAACAAGCCGAACGCCTCTTGCTTATATTCGTTGACTGGATTCTTCTGCGCATAGGCACGCAGGTAGATAACCTGACGCAGCGCATCCAAAGTCGACAAATGCTCTTTCCAATGATGGTCAAGCGTTTGCAGCAAAATGCTTTTTTCGACCTGGCGCCAAACGGTTTCGTCCAGATCAGCGCCCTTTGCCTTAAACTTGGCAGTGGCCATGTCGGCAATCCTGGTTTCAATGATTTCGGGCTCAAGCCCGTCTTCCTGCAACCAGGTATCAATGTCCGGGGCGAGCCCCAGAACTTCGGCGCACTTTTTCTTGAGCCCGTCCACATCCCACTGCTCCGGATAGGTGCCTTCGGGGCAATGGTCGCCGACCAGATTGTTGACTGTGTCGTTGAGCATATCCTCAATGATGTCGTCGACGGCTTCGGCGTCCATGATATCGCTGCGCTGGTCGTAAATAACCTTGCGCTGATCGTTCATGACGTCGTCATATTCTACCAGCTGCTTGCGGATGTCGTAGTTACGCGCCTCAACCTTGCGTTGTGCAGTTTCGATGGCTTTTGACAGCCATTTGCCGCCGATCGCCTCGCCATCTTCAAGGCTGGAATTCATCATGCGTGAAAACAATGTTTCCGAACCGAAAATGCGCAGCAGATCATCGTCAAGCGACAGATAGAAACGGGAGAGACCGGGGTCACCCTGACGGCCTGAACGGCCACGCAGCTGGTTGTCGATACGGCGGCTTTCATGCCGCTCGGTCGCCAGAACAAACAGTCCGCCCGCTTCAATGACCTTGGCTTTTTCCGCAGCGATTTCGGCTTTCAATGCATCAATTGCGGCATCGCGCTCAGTGCCTTCGGGAAGGTCGCGCAGTTCAGCTTCCAAGCGGAATTCATAGTTTCCGCCCAGCTGAATATCTGTACCACGCCCGGCCATGTTGGTGGCAATCGTCACGCTACCCAAACGGCCAGCCTGCGCCACGATATGCGCTTCGCTTTCATGGAAACGGGCATTCAGCACGCTGTGCTTCACATTTTCCTTTTCCAGAAACTCAGAGAGCAATTCGGATTTTTCGATAGACACGGTACCAACCAATACGGGCTGACCACGCTCATTTGCTTCGCGAATAGTTTTGGCAATCGCACCAAATTTATCTTGGGTATTTTTGTAGAACTGGTCGTCTTCATCAACGCGCTGCACCGGCAAATTGGTTGGAATTTCAACAACGTTGAGCTTGTAAATCTCATGAAATTCGCCGGCTTCGGTCGCCGCAGTTCCGGTCATGCCCGACAATTTGGGATACATGCGGAAATAATTCTGGAATGTGATCGTTGCGAGTGTCTGGTTCTCGGGCTCAATCTCGACGCCTTCTTTGGCTTCGACCGCCTGATGCAGGCCATTTGACCAGCGGCGTCCGTCCATCATACGACCGGTAAATTCGTCGATGATGATGACTTTGCCTTCTTTGACGATGTAATCAATGTCGCGTTTGAACATCACATTGGCTTTGAGCGCCTGATCCAAATGGTGCACAACCAATGTGTTTTCGTAATCATACAAATTAGTGCCGGTCAGTAATCCGGCGCCCTCAAGCAAGCGCTCGACCTTTTCGGTACCATCTTCGGTTAGCGTAACGTTACGGCTCTTTTCGTCTTTTTCGTAGTCACCGTCGTCAAGCTGAAGGACAACTGCGTGCACCTGCATATACAGTTCTGACTTATCATCGGTTGGACCGGAAATAATCAGAGGGGTCCGCGCTTCATCGACAAGGATCGAGTCAACTTCGTCGACGAGCGCAAAGTTAAATGGACGCTGCACCATTTGTGCGCGCTCATATTTCATGTTGTCGCGCAAATAGTCGAAACCAAGCTCGTTGTTGGTC
>JBKBTH010000250.1:0-3554 GCA_046290915.1 Sphingorhabdus sp. | reverse complement strand
ACAACTTCCGCAACACGGTTAATCTGCCGAATATCGGCGAACTTGTCGCCGGCCTTCAAATCGTGAAGTACGAAGATGACTCGGATCCAGTATTCCGGATCGGGGATGACGATACCACGGTTACCGGACTCTATCTCGACGTTCGCCCCGTTATTCCATTCAGTCCAACAACCAAATTGTCGGCCGCTATCCGCCAAGATTTTATTGCTGGCGGCACGTCGCGCACGATCTGGAAGTTTGGCTTTCGTCAGCCAATCGGTCCATTCTATGTCCGCGCGAATGGCGGGACATCATATAGTGCACCGCAAACAAATGAACGCTTTGCGCAAGGGCCAATACCCAACGCGACCACGGCCAGCGGTTATGCATGCCCCAGGGTAGGTACGGATATTGTGCCGCCGACAATTTGCGGCTTTCCGGAACTCAAGACCGAGACGACCGAAACATACAACGGCGCGGTTGGATTTGGTCAGGCATTTGGAAATGTCTCGGTCTCTGGCGAAGTCGGCTATTTCCGAACCGATATCGCAAATCGCATCCGGACGACGACCGGCCTGACATTCCAAGGCTCTCCACAGAACACCTATTTCAATGACCCGGCGGTCACCGAAATCCGTGGTATAACGGCGGACTTCGATTTGCGCGTGGGCGAAACATTTTCGTTCGGGGTCGGCTTTACGAAACAAGATGCCAAGACCAAGGGTTCTCCGTTTCAGATCAACGAAACACCTGAATATTTCTTGCAGGGCAATGCTGCATATCACAGCCCTGACAAGCGTTTTCACGTTACGTTGCTTGGACGGTATCAAGGGCCGGAATGGTCAACTGGTGGCCCAACGCGCACTCTGGCCAACCCTGGTCCAAACGACACCTATTTTCTAAACGGTGTATTGACGCCTATACCTGCGAACGTACCGACTGCCCGGTTCCGCAAAGACTTCGGCAATTATTTCGTTTTGAACGGATCGCTCGCTTATTGGGCAGGCGACGAGAAGCAACATAAAATCCAGCTTCGCGTCGTCAACATCCTCGCTACCAAATATGCCGAACGTTACGGCTTCGGCAACCAAAGCCGCAGCGAAGCGTTTATAACCGGTCAAATCGTCTTGAACAGTGACGCCTATTTCTATGGCTATCCGTTCGAAGGCAAGCCACGCAGCGTCTATCTTTCATATACGACAAGTTTCTAAGACCCGACTTGGCGGTGACCTGACGTGCAGGTTACCGCCAAGTTCACGCGCGTGTCATAATGGCGGCGTACTCGAAGGTGATGGCCATGGAGTATGTCGATGCAGCGATTGGTTATTGTCATAGCGTCAATCATTGCTTTGGTTGTGGCGTTCAGTTTTCTTACGAAGCCCGCCAGCAATGAGTCTGCGCCACTTCGTGTCGTCCTTATTCCGGCTGATGGCGGAACAGAGGACGGGACACTGGCCGACTACCGCCCTGTATTTGCGGCAGTTGAGCATGAAACTGGTATCAAGTTCGAACTAAGGGCAGCCCAATCGTACAGCGCCGTAGTTGAGGCGATGTGCAATAATACCGCCGACATAGCGTTTGTCGGGGCGGTCACCTTCCTTCAGGCGAGCAAAAGAGGTTGCGCCGAGATGCTTGCAGTTTCCGTCACATCCGGTCGATCCGAATATTTTTCCGCATTCTTCGCACGGCGTGACGGGGGCATAAAATCGCTCGCCGACGTGAAAGGCAAGCGCGCTGCGTTTGGCGACATAAATTCTACGTCTTCGTTCGTATATCCCATAGCAATGCTAATCGATGCGGGGATTGATCCTGTGGCAGATTTGGGCAGTATTCGAATGACGGGAAGCCATGCCAGCAGCCTATCCGCATTGATTGGCGGCCAAGTTGATGTTGCTGCTATATCGTTTGAATCCTACAATAAGGCGCTAAGCGCAAATGTGGCGGGTGCACGAGACGTTATTGTCATTGCCCGCAGCGAACCAATCCCGAACCCGCCATTGATTATGAACCCGAAGCTGCCCGATTCTCAAAAGATTGCGCTTCGGTCCGCATTTCAAATGATTGCCAAACAACCCGGCGTGACGCCCGAAATGGTGCGCGGTTATGGCGGAGATAAGGTGGATGGATACGACACGCATTTCCCGGCAGCGCGTTTTCAAGCAACCGCGGCTAAAGTCGATTTGGTCGATGCGCGGTTGACGGGCGCACTCGTCGCGCGGGCCTCGGAAAACTGACATGGATATCCGCTTCGATGCTGTTTCGGTTTGTTATCCGTCAGGACACCGGGCGCTCGACGCGGTCAGCTTCACCGTTCCATCAGGCCAATTCTGCGTCCTGCTTGGCCGGTCTGGCGCAGGTAAGTCAACGGTGCTGCGCACAGTCAATGGCCTTGTCATGCCCACTGCGGGGTCTGTAGCTATCGGCGGCATCACTGCGACCGGGCCTGAGCTTGCGAAGTTGCGGCGGCGTATCGCGATGGTGCATCAGGATTTTGCTCTTGTCGGGCGTGCCACCGCGGCGCACAATATCGTGAGCGGAGCGGCAACCGAAATGTCGTTTTGGCGGATGCTGCTCTCCATGCCATCGGCGCATCATCGCGCACGTGTGTGTGCCGCGGCGCAGGCGGTTGGCCTTGAGCCGGAACTGCTGAATAGGCGCGTCGACCGAATGTCGGGCGGCCAGCAACAGCGGGTTGGTATCGCGCGCGCCATCATGCTGGATCCTGCAGTTATTCTCGTCGACGAACCCTTATCAAGTCTCGATCCAGGCACAGCCCGCACCATGCTCGCTCTTATCAAGGCGCACGCCAAGGCGACCGGCGCCACGGTGCTGTGCAGTCTGCATCAGCCTGAACTGGCCCGGCAATTTTCCGATCGTATCATTGGCCTCGATGCGGGTCGTATCGTCTCTGACTGCACTGCGCACCATTTTAGTAATGGTGATGCAGCAGAGCTTTACCGCAACAGACCGTCGCATGTTCTTGCGGCCGTATGACAGCGCAGCCCACCGGCGCGACTAAGGCTTACGTCTATCCTAAAGCATTTGGGATATGGACTATCGTCACGATTTTGGCGGCTCTACTTGTGCTTGGACTTGCGGGCAATCGGCTCGACATCCAGCGCCTCTTTGTTCCATCATCCGATGGATCGCTTGGTATCTTGGACTTGGGCGCACGTTTCTTTCCGCCGCAACTAGAACAGCGCCAGTTGGTCAAAAACATGCCCGACTTCGACGCCGCGAACCTGCCAATGTTCGCACGTTTGGAACAAGAGGTCATTGTCGAAGATCGGATCGATCCCGAGAGTCTGGCGGTTGTGCGTATGCAGACCACTCAGACCGTCCTCGTCGAACCCTTCGGGTATGTCGCGCAAGTCGTCGTCAAAATCGGCGAGACGTTTGAAATTGCAATCTGGGGAACGGTCCTTGCCCTCCTAATGGGCTTACCGCTCGCGCTATTGGGTGCGCGCGCGGCCTTTTCCAACCTGCTGCTCGGCGGCACTTTTCGTGCCATCACCGGAATGTTGCGCGCTCTTCCCGAATTGATCAGCGCTTTGTTACTTGTGGCTATTTACGGG
>JBKBTH010000249.1:0-3555 GCA_046290915.1 Sphingorhabdus sp. | reverse complement strand
AAGGGCTTTCTTGTCACAGCAGTGCTCTCTGTTCCTGCGATCTGGTTCGCAATCAGCTATGCGCTGGGCGGCATGGAAAATGATGTTGGCGGGTTTAACGGCCGGACATTGTTCTACTGCTCGTTCCTGGGCCTCGTCATCACTGGCCTGATCATCTGGATCACCGAATATTATACCGGCACCAACTACCGTCCGGTCCGTTCGATTGCGAAGGCATCGGAAACGGGCCACGGCACCAACGTTATTCAAGGTCTGGCAATCAGCCTTGAATCCACTGCGATGCCAACGATTGTGATCTGTGCAGGTATTATCATTGCCTATCAGCTTGCGGGCGTGATCGGCATTGCCTTTGCCGCGACTGCCATGTTGGCTCTTGCCGGTATGGTCGTGGCGCTTGATGCTTACGGCCCCGTTACCGACAATGCCGGTGGTATTGCCGAAATGGCTGGCCTTGATGAATCGGTACGTGAAAAGACTGATGCGCTGGACGCAGTTGGCAACACAACAAAGGCCGTGACCAAGGGCTATGCCATTGGTTCGGCTGGGCTTGCAGCACTGGTGCTGTTTGCTTGCTACACCGCCGACCTTCGGGAATATTTCCCGGAGCTTGAGGTGAATTTCAGCCTTGAGAATCCCTATGTCATCGTCGGGCTGCTGCTCGGCGCGCTTCTGCCGTACCTGTTCGGTGCGATGGGCATGACGGCGGTTGGCCGTGCGGCGGGTGAAGTGGTGAAGGACGTGCGTGACCAGTTCGCGAACGACCCCGGCATCATGACCTATGCATCAAAGCCGGATTATGCCCGTACGGTTGACCTTGTCACCAAGGCCGCGATTAAAGAGATGATCATCCCTTCATTGCTGCCCGTGCTGACGCCAATTGCGGTATATTTCATCATTACTGCTGTTGCAGGGCAGGCGGAGGGCTTTGCCGCTCTCGGCGCACTCCTGCTTGGTGTGATTGTGGGCGGACTGTTTGTTGCTATCTCGATGACATCGGGCGGCGGCGCATGGGACAATGCCAAAAAATATATCGAAGACGGCAATCATGGCGGCAAAGGTTCGGAGGCCCACAAGGCAGCCGTAACTGGCGATACCGTTGGTGACCCCTATAAGGACACCGCTGGTCCAGCCGTAAACCCAATGATCAAGATCACGAACATCGTGGCCTTGCTCCTGTTGGCGGCACTGGCCCATGGCGGCATGTAAAGCGTAGTTGCATTCAAAGTTTTAAGCCCCGCCGGAAGTGATTTCGGCGGGGTTTTTCGTGTCTATTGCCTCCGTTCATCGAAAAACTTCGACACAGCATTTTGTCTTGCTTGCGTCTCCTTTCATCGAACGTATAACCAATATGGTAGTAACCTTTTGCTGGGGAGCAGAGACTGTGAACAAAATGATTTTGACGGCATTACTCGCAAGCGCCGCCCTTCCTTTTAGCGTTGCGGCCGTGGCTGCAGAAACCGGAACTGGCACCGCTCCAGTCACTGCCGCCGCGATGCAGGCGACGGATGCGCGGACCATTGTGGTGAATGCGCCTCGTGGCCGGGTCGATACAGCCGTATTCGGCAAGCGTCCGTTTATGCGTTCGCCGCGCCTTTCGCCCGATGGCACCAAAATCGCTGTGATGATGTCCAAGGATGGTGTCGACAGCCTGGGCTATATCGATGTGACTAAGCCCGGATCCGCGCCGGTATTTTTTGCCCAAGCAGAAGAATTCCGTGAGGCCGGCGACCGGACCATTGGGTCATGGCGCTTTGTTGGAAACCGCACGATCGTCTTCACTGTCGCATCGCGCGAAATCATTGGTGGTCGTCGATCCGACGTTTCCCGTTTGGTGTCTTATGATATTGAAACCAAAAAGATCAGCCCATTGGCGTGGGACGGTGCTGGCGGAAGCGGCGCGAATATCCTGTTCATCGACGATGAAAAGGAAACCTTGTTGGTATCGCGCGATGTTTTGAAAGACATGAGCTACAGCGGAAACCCCGAAGTCATCGAAGTCGATGTCCGCTCGGGCAAATTCAAAACCGTCATGCGCCCCAATGTTGAAGTGGGCAGCTGGTTGGTAGATGGCAAAGGCGTTATCCGCGCTGGCGTTGGCAGCGATGGCGACAGCGGCAAGCAGCGGTTGATGTATCGTTCCGATGCAAGCGGCACCATGAAGACCGTATCGAACGAAGCCGATACTACATTTACCGGCACGCAGATCACACCTGACATTTTCCTTGATGAGCCCGACATGGCCATCGCGACGAGCAACAAGGATGGATTTCGCAAGGTCTACAAAGTCAACATGAAGACGATGCAGATTGTTGGCGAACCGATATTTGGCGTCAAAGGCTATGATGTTGGCGGGCCAATTGCCAACAAGGACCGCAACCAGCTTGCAGGGGTATCGTACACGAGCACAAGAGACCGTACGCGTTGGTTTGATCCGCGTTTGGCAGAAGTCCAAAAGCTGATGGACGAAGATTTCGGTCGCGGGAACGCACAAATCCTTGCGACCAATGACGCCGATACCAAAATCCTGATGCTCATTGCGGACGTCGATGCGCCGGGTGGCTATTATCTGTTTGATACGCAGACTGGTAACCTGAACCTCCTTGGCTGGGCGCATCCCGTGCTTAAGGATTTCGAGATGAATCCAACCGATTCCATTCGGTACAAGGCATCCGACGGTATGGAAATTGAGGCGGTGGTCACCTATCCGCGCCACCGTCCACATCGCAAGAATTTGCCCGTGATCGTCATGCCCCATGGTGGCCCTTACGGCGTCCGTGATCAGGAAGAATTTGGCTTCTTCCCATGGCATCAATCGATGGCAGAGCTTGGCTATGTCGTCATTCAGCCAAATTACCGTGGCTCAGGTGGCTATGGTAAGGAATTCGTCAAGGAAGGGCGTAAGGCCAATGGCTATGGCCTGCGTATGCAGGACGATTTGAACGACGCGCTGACATGGTTTGGCCAATCTGGACTGATTGATCCGAAACGTGCCTGCATCATGGGTTGGTCCTATGGCGGCTACGCAACTGCGCGCGGTGCGCAGCGTGATGCGGATAAGTGGAAATGCGCAATTGCGGGCGCGGGCGTCTATGACTTCCCGATGATGAAGGCCTATGACACCCGTGCCTTTGGTGATTTCGGTGCCAACTTCCAGGCGACGGCAGATGACCTCATCGGCATTTCGTCGGCGCGCAACACCAATGGGCCATGGTCGCCAATCTTGATCGTCGCCGGATTGCGCGATGCCCGTATCCCCATCGAACAATCACGCACGCTCGTGTCGCGGTTGAAGGGTTCGGGCAAAAAGGAAGGCGTCGATTTCAAATATGTCGAACAGCCAAAGGGCACGCACAACCTGCCATATGAAGATGTGCATATCGAATGGCTGAAAGAGGCAGAGGCTTGGGCCGAACGCTTCAACCCCGCCTATATTGCGTCTGATCCGGATAAGGCACCGCCTGTGACGGTGACGCTCGCGTCCAAATAGACTGAAAAGCCGATAGCAAAAGGGCCGTCCCACAAAGGGGCGGCCTTTTTCGTTGGGCATTAGCATTT
>JBKBTH010000248.1:0-3571 GCA_046290915.1 Sphingorhabdus sp. | reverse complement strand
CCAGCGCTATTCGCTGCGGTCGAGCGGCTGGCGGCGACCGATTTGCGGAGCGCGAATGCTGAAATTGAGGTGCTGTTGCGTGAGGCATTGGCCAAGCGTGGGGTCAAGGTCGGGGTCAGCGAAACGCCAAAGCGCGGACGACCGCCAAAGGAGGTTTGATATGCTACATCTGTTTCTGGAAAAGGGCCCTTGGTTCCGGGCGAAAAAATTCGGCTATGGCGCTGGACTGCCCTTCAAATGGCAGGGTTGGGTTGTTCTGGGACTATATGTTCTGGCAATGGTTGGCTTATGTCTGCTCGCTGACCAAAATGGCGCAATGCCCAAGATTGCAGCAGTAGCGCTTATGCTCATTAGTACCGCGATATTCCTCGTCATTGCGCGTAAACGCACGGAGGGCGGTTGGAAATGGCGCGGGGATTTAGGGCTTAGCGCAGCGCTTCGTCCAGCAACCGCGCGAGCCTTATACCGCCGCGCTCAACCTGTTGGCGCAATGCCGCGCGTGAGGCCGCGACATCGGCTTCATCAATGACCACCGGCGCCGTTGGCTTTGCACCACATGGGTCGCCGTCGACTGCGCGCGGGTATGCAATCGTCTTCGATATCTGCCAATTCTCTTCGCTCCACTGACGGACATTGCCTTGTTCGACAGCAGCTTTCTCCGCTGGCGAAAATGCGCGGATGATAGCTGGCGCGGCGGACAGCGCGCGGTCGGCTAACAAGCCATCCCACACCGAATGCAAATTATATCCGGGCATGACGCCATAAGTGGTCTTCAGGTCATTGCCGCCGCGGTCCGCATGGTCACCGGCGTGCAATGGCTGGTGAATGTCGCCCACAAAATGCACGAGGAAAGCAAGCGCCTCCAATCGGACATGCGCGGGCAGGGCCTTGTTCGACAGTAACGCGAGGTTACGGTCGATCTGCGCAGACACGCAGTTTCCATCCGCGCAGGCGCTTTTCAGGTCGAACGGCTTGCAGATATCGACATTCTGGTAATGCCAGCTGTTGGTATAGCCCCAGCGCACCCGATCGCCTTTGATGCAATCTGCCCAAACGCTGACATCGGCAATGTTGCGCATCGCGCATTTGGGCGTGCCGAGCATTGGCGCTGCGCGCAACAGACGCTGCATATTTGCGCGGGCGCCGGGCGACATATTGGCCTGCGCGATTTGCGCGACGGTTTCATGGCCATATTCCCAATAGGCATTGGCAGGCGCAAGCGGCGCAAGAAGGAAGATGAGGGCTGTCAGCAAGCGTTTCATATCGGCGTCTTAGTTTGTAACCATGGGTAAATCAAAGCGCGAAGCTTCATTCGTCGCCATATATTGCGACATATTTCTCGCCTGCGCTGGTGGCCCGCCCGCGATACATGCCCGGCGTGTTAAAACTGAATGTTGCCGTTCCATCGGGTGAAGTGACAATCACCCCGCCTGTCCCGCCCAATTCCGCAAGTTCGCCAATGACATGGTCCGCAGCTGCCTTTGCGTCATCGCCCAACATCCGCATTCGTGCGCAGATTTCATGCGCGACACCCAGGCGGATGAAAAACTCGCCCGCGCCCGTGGCCGACACGGCGCAGGCGCGGTTGTCGGCATAATTGCCCGCGCCTATAACGGGCGAATCCCCAATGCGGCCCCAGCGTTTGCCCGTCAGGCCACCCGTCGATGTGGCAGCGGCGACGTTGCCATCACTATCGACCGCAACTGCGCCGACGGTGCCATATTTCATATCGATGTCGTACCAGCCCAGTTTCTTGGCCTTTAGTTCTTCTAGCTGGCGCCAGCGTTCGGGGGTCGCGAAATAATCGGGGTCGACTTGGTCGAGGCCTTGTTCGCGGCTGAACTCGTCCGCGCCCTCGCGCGACAACATGACGTGCGGGCTATGTTCCATAACTGCGCGTGCCAGCAAAACCGGGTTGCGCGTGTAGCGCGCGCCAGTCACTGCGCCAGCACCGCGCGTCTTGCCGTCCATGATTGCGGCGTCGAGTTCGTTAATGCCTTTGTAGGTGAACACTGCGCCATGCCCGGCGTTGAAATGCGCGTCATCCTCAAGCGCCATGACGGCGGCGGAAACAGCATCCATGGCGGTGCCGGAATGGGCGAGGACAGCGGACCCAACTTCAAGCGCGCGCGATAGGCCCGCTCGCGCGCCTTCATCTTGCTCTGTGGACAACTTCCCGCGCACCATGCTGCCCGCGCCGCCATGAATCAGCAGGGTCCATTTTGGTTCGCTCATCAATCTGTTCCTTTTGGACTTCCGGTGTCGGCAGCTGTGCTACGCCAACCGAGATAGTATCAAAAGCAACCAGATGACATGCCGAAAATGCGCGTTACTGAAAAGAAAATTAGAAACGCATCGCAACGCTGACGCCGCCGCTGGTGCTATCGCCCCATGGCAAAACCACAGCCTGCCGTGCGCTGCGTTTACGCGTGATCAAAAATCCGGATGCGGTGCCAATGCCTGCGCCGACCACAACGTCATACCAATGGTGCTTGTCTGCCTGAACGCGCGCCAAGCCGACAAAGCTTGCGGCGACCATGGCAGGCAATCCAATGTCCGCGCCCTGGCGATTATATAATGTGGCCGCAGCGGCAAACGCGGTGCTCGTGTGGCCCGATGGAAAACTTTTCCGGTCACTACCGTCGGGACGCAATTCAGGGAAAGTGTTCTTCAAACCCGTCGTCACCAACACCGAAGCGCCGATCGAACCCGCCGCCTGAAACGCGCCTTGTTTGTCGCCGTTCGCAATGGGCAGGCCAAGGGCGAGTAAGCTGAGGCTTGCAACGCCCACGTCACTTGCGGTCGCCCATGCCTTCTCGTTCTTCGCCTGTGCTTGAATGGGGGCGGCCACCAACAAAATGGCACTCGTAATTTTGATGCTGCGTAGTTTCATGAGCTGTCCTTTTGAGGCGAACATATTGCTTAATTACGGCGTTATACGGACGCGAGGCCAGCTAACCCATACCCTATTAAGGCTATGTCCGCACGGCACCTTAAGGATGATGATTGCGGGAATATTCCAAGCCGCCTATATCGCCCAAATGTCTTCTATTCGCCCGTGGCGCGATATCGCGCGTCGTCAGTCCCGCCAAATCATGGTCGGTAATGTTCCCGTTGGTGGAAATGCACCGATTTCGGTGCAAACGATGACGAATACGCTGACCAGCGATGCCGCAGCGACGATTGACCAAATACGTCGCTGTGAAGACGCAGGCGTTGATATTATTCGCGTGTCCTGCCCAGACGTGGAAAGCACCGCTGCACTGAAGCAAATCGTGCGCGCGGCCAATGTGCCCATCGTCGCGGACATTCACTTCCATTATAAGCGCGCGTTGGAAGCGGCCGATGCAGGCGCTGCGTGCCTTCGCATCAACCCAGGCAATATCGGTTCGTCGGAGCGCGTGAAGGAAGTCGTCAATGCGGCCAAGGCCAATGGCTGCGCGATCCGTATTGGCGTCAATGCCGGGTCCTTGGAAAAAGACTTGCTCGAAAAATATGGCGAGCCTTGCCCAGAGGCGCTGATCGAAAGCGCGCTTGACCATATCAAGCTGCTTCAGGACCATGATTTCCA
>JBKBTH010000247.1:0-3581 GCA_046290915.1 Sphingorhabdus sp. | reverse complement strand
TTGCGCAAACAGAGCCCAATGCTGCGGCATATTCTGACCCAAAACCTGCCGTGGCTTCGGACCATTTCGCTTCACCGCGAACGCGAACGCTGGTGCCGGATTATGGCATATGCCCTTTTTGCGCGCATCGCTATTGTGGACGCAGTGCATCTGGCCTCTGCGGGTTTAGGCGATCTGGCATTGCGGGAGCGGTCAACCGCCGCCGTCCGCGAGTTGCGTCTCGGCGCCAGAGTGAGCGATGCGACTGCGACGATCGGTTTGCTTGATAACACGCAAATTAGTTTGGTCAGGGCAGGGGAAGACAGCGGGGCGCTTGCAGAAATGTACCGAAAAATTGCTGTTGAAAGCGAGGCAAGCCTGCAGGAAAATCTGAAGCGCGCGACAGTCGTTCTTGAGCAAACCGTCATTGTCGCGGTTGCAATGTTTGTTGGCCTGATCGTCTACGGTCTCATCTCGTCATTGACGAGCGTCTACGAAACGATTGGCCAGTGACCGGCAAAATGCGTGAGGCTGGATTTACGACCATTGAATTGCTTGTGGCGCTTGCCATTTTTTCAATTGGCCTGTTCGCTCTTTTGGAGGTGAAGGTCGAAATGCTCGACCGTCAAAAGCGTCAATTGAGCCAAGTCGATAAGCTCGTTCAGGAAGGCAACGCTTTGGCCCTGCTGCGAAAGGTGAACCCCGCAACAGAGCCATCCGGGGCGCGTTCCCTGGGCGACAACCAAATCCTGAGCTGGAGTGCTCGCCGAACAAGCCCGTTCACCCCACAGCTTGTGTGGCTGGGCCGGGAAACCGAATATACGGTGGCAACATATCGCATTGATTATCGCATAAGCGAAAACAGTGCGGTAAACACGCGAGGTTATGTTGAGATGATTGGTCGACGCGCACCCGACTGACGCGCTTTTGGGCATATAAAAAAGCACGTTCCATGTTTTCCGACCGCTACATCTCCAGGCCCATGGCATGATCTAGCACTAGCACTGGAGCATCATAGGCAGCACTTGGCGTGAAATCGGACGGCCGGCTTTGAAGGCTAGCCCCGCCAGACGGGCATTTAGCAAATCCGTTGCCGTGCACGGCAGATACACTCACCACACCGCCCATTCATTATTCACGGCAAAATTCATCACCATGATGGGAGCAATTTCCATTGAGAAACGGGGGCTTAGCGTTACTCCCCGCGCCCGAGAACGGGACTCATTCGAAGACAAAGGCAGGCCATTCGGCACGCGCGTGGCAATTGATCCACAACGGTCGTTTTACGTCATGACGACTTTAAGTCCGCTGCGTTTTGGCAGTCTGTCCGAGCCATAATGGTGCGGTGCTAAAAATATATTGGTTGGTCTATCCAACAAAATTGGGGGGTATATGAAAAATATTGTGAAACTAATGTTGGCTTTATGGGCGACGTTAGCAATCAGCTTTGCTGCTTTTGCTGATGATGGAAAAAAGGGAACCTATACTGAAGTAAAGACGCCACCGTCGACTGCACAAATGGTGAAAGTCGGCTTCTATCCTATTTCAGTTTACCAGTTGGATATGTCCAGCAACACATATTACGTTGATATGTACGTGTGGTTTCGATGGAAAGGTGACATCAATCCCATCGAGACACTCGAATTCACAAATATGGTGGAGGAATGGGGCAAGCAGCAGGAAGCGTTGCTTGAAACGCCGAAGGTGCTGGCAGACGGATCCAAGTACCAAATCGTCAGGGTTGAAGGGCGCTTTGTGCAGCCGTTCTCGCTGATTAATTTCCCGCTGGATCGTCAGAAACTGAGCATCATGGTCGAAGACACCACAAATGGCGTCGAAACCGTTTCCTATGAAATTGACCGCGAAAGCTCAGGCATTGGCAAAAGCCTTGATATCCCAGGATGGATTCTGGACGGTTGGACCGCCAAAACCTATGCCCACAATTATGGCTCGCAGTTCGGAGAAGAGGGGACCCCCACTGTTTATTCGGCGCTTGCGTTCAATCTCGAAATTTCGCGACCCATCAGTTTTTTCTTCTGGGCCCTTTTGTTCCCGCTGTTCATTGTGTTGATTGCCGCGCTCGCTGCGCTCAACATCAAGCCAAATGAACTCGATGTGCGTACGGGGTTGCCGGCGGGCGCTCTGCTGACCGCGATTTTCCTGCAGAAAAGCTATGCTGATGATCTGCCTGAGCTTGGGTATTTGATCCTTATGGATCAGATCTACCTTGTCGCTTACGCGCTGATCGTGTTCACGCTCGTTCGGTCGATTTATGCCTATAAGGTTGTAAGCGCGATCAACGACGAAAATGATGCACGTTTCAAGTCCGTCCAAAAAGCGGATAGGGGCATGTTTATTGCTCAAATACTGCTGTTTGCTGCTGCGGTTGCTGCAATCATATCGTTCGGCGCAGATAGCTGACCAGATGGTAGAAAGCGTACGCGCGCTTTATACCCGAAGGGGCCAATAGCACTGGCCCTTTCCTACACGACAAAATCATTCCGCCCCCAACAGCCTAGCGCAGTTGGGGGCGTTTTTATAACGGCTAATCAGTCGACAAGTTCGATCTTGTGATCGTAATGCCCCGCATCGCGGCGTGTGGTTGTAATTTGCCCGCGCGCGCCGATGAACCGGCCCGTTCCGCCCGTGATGGCACGAACCTGAGATGCATCAACCACCATTTCACCCGCGCTCACAGCGTAAACCGAATTGCCAGCCACCACTAAAGAGTCGGTGCTGCCAAAGTCCAAAACGATATTTCCAACGCGATCAAAAAACTCTCCATCCTTCTTGGGGATATCGACCGTGGTAATGATGCCACTCATGATGCCTTTCTTCCCGTCTTCTGTCGTGAAGCCAGCCTCAAAGGCCAACATGTCCCCATGCGATGCTCCGTCTTTGCCTAAGTCTATATGAACCAGTTCGGGTTTTTCTTGAACGATGTGGAAGGTTTCTTTCGCATGTGCGGCCGCGCCAGTCAGTGCAAGTGCGCAGGCGATCATAAAGATGGATTTCATAATGCTAGTCCTATTCGTGAAATGTGCAGAGACTGGAATAATAACAGCCGGATTTATGCCTGCGGTTCGCTATGCGACATCCGCACTGCGGTTAAGCTGGAATAGACAGTTCGAACGCAACCTTGCCGTCCGCAACATGATAGCCAAGTTCGCCATGATGCATTTCTGCCACTTCCTTTACGATGTACAATCCCAAGCCATATCCAGCATATTGGCTGTCAACGCCGCGCCTGTTCCGTTCGAATATGTCGTCGCTTAGCATCGCTGGATCAATGAGCTCGTTGGTCACGCGAATGACCATTGCCAGCCTTTCCTCATCGGCCACCAGCTCGAACAACACCGATGTATCGGCCGGGGAGTATTTCAGGGCATTTTCAAGCAGGTTGCGGATGGCCAGGCGCAGAACAATCGGGTCTGCGTCGGCATAGATCACCGGCTGTTCGAAACTTTGTTGAATGCGTTGACGTTGCGATTGGTCCAAGTCGAGCAACGCAAGCTGCGAGACGTCACACAAATTAATCTGTTCGAGTACCGTTGGCCGGCCTTTGGTAATCAGCGTTGCGCCCAAAATCGAATTCGAGATCG
>JBKBTH010000246.1:0-3591 GCA_046290915.1 Sphingorhabdus sp. | reverse complement strand
GACGACGGCATTTTCAGGCCGGTACCAGCGGTCATGAAACGCACTCAGGCGCAAGGCGTCGGACGCCTGCAATGTTTCAGGGGTGCCAATAGTCGACCGATTGGCCAGACGCTGACCCTGAAACGCATGCTGGCGCAGAGCATCGCTATAGACCATCTGCGCGCCGCTATTTTCCCGCAGTTCCGCAAGCACGATTGCGCGTTCGGCATTCAATGCGGTCGGGGAGATACGCGGATTGCGGATCATGCCCGAAATGATTTTGACGGATTCGTCCAGCTTTTCAGGCGTCGCATTGGGCAAGTCGAGCTTGTAGACGGTCTGCGTGGGGGTAGTTTGTGCGTTGCTGTCGCTGCCAAAGGTGACCCCGAACCTTTGCCATATGCGCTTGGCCTCGCCATCGGGCACAAAGGTTGATCCACGGAAGGACAAATGCTCGATCAGATGGGCAAAGCCTTGCTCGTCATTATTTTCATGCAACGCGCCCGCATCTATTCGCACGCGAATGGACACCTGCCCCGCAGGCACATCATTCTTCTTTACCGCATAGCGCAGTCCATTGGGCAAAACGCCAAAAGTCCAGGTGTCGTCGACAGGTACGTCGCTGCCTTCGTACAGCCAAGGCACCGGGGCAGCCTTGGTCGCGACCGTTGCGGCAGGCGCGACATTTTGTGCGTAAGCGGAGGTGGAAAGCAGCAGGGCTGCCAAAGCGAGCGATTGAGTAAATTTGCGCATTGCAATCCTCATAACGGAACGAAGGCTTGACTGCACATGAACGAGCTGACCAACCTGCGTTTAAATTCCACCATCGACGGTGTCATAGCCTAAACCGCGCAACCCAAGTTTCAGCGCTTCAATGCATTCGGCGAGCTTATGGGCGTCCGTCGTACGGACAACGAAGTTCGCGCCAACCTTGCCTTCGCGGAAAAACGGGTAGCTGCCGATCTGGCAACCTTCATGATGCTTTTCGGTATCACCCAGCAACTTGGCAACTTCGCTTTCGGCAACCCAGCAGCCGATTTGCTGAGACAGCAACGGCGCACCACCCTCCAATGTGCCGGTCAGCGCATCCAACATACCGGCGGTAATATGCGGCACGCCAGCCATGATGAAGATGTTGCCGTGGCGAATACCGGGCGCACCCGACATTTTGTTGGGAATAAGGTCAGCGCCATCGGGCACGCGCGCCATGCGCAGTCGGCCCGGGTTAATGCCGCCACGCGTTTCATAATATGCGTGTAGGACAGCACTTGCCTCTGGATGGATGACTACTTCTACGCCGAGCGCCGCTGCAATCGCGTCAACGGTAATGTCATCATGCGTTGGGCCAATGCCGCCGGTTGTGAAAAGATAGTCATTGCGCGCACGCAAGAGATTCACCGCCTCGATAATGGCATCCTGATCATCGGCGACTACGCGCACCTCACGCAAGCGAATGCCTTGGATATTCAGCCACAAGGCAATTTGGCTGATATTTTTGTCCTGCGTCCGGCCAGAGAGGATCTCGTCGCCGATGATTACAAGCGCTGCGGTATAAATGCGGGAATCTGTCATCGGGACGCGATAGCATAATTCACCCCCTCGCAAAGTGCGGATTATTGCCTTATATCGCCTGCATGGAACAATATGTAAGCGTTACGCCCGAAGAGGCGATGCAGGCCCGCGATGGGGTCATCAAATTGCACGGGGCCGAAGGCTTCGAAGGCATGCGCAAGGCTGGCCGTTTGGCCGCCGAAATACTTGACGCGTTGGTCCCGCATGTCGTGCCGGGTGTAAGCACGGAAGAGCTCGACGATATCGTCCGCGAGATGACGATGCGTGGCGGCGCGGTGCCAGCGACCTTGGGCTATCGCGGTTACACGCACAGCTGCTGCATTTCGATCAACCATGTCATTTGCCACGGCATCCCGTCGGACAAGAAATTGAAGGATGGCGACATCGTCAATATCGACGTGACCCCGCAATTGAATGGCTGGCACGGCGACACCAGCCGCATGTTCCTCGTCGGCGATGTGCCGGTGAAGGCCAAGCGCTTGGTCGATGTGACCTATGAATGCCTGATGCTCGGCATCGAAGCCGCCAAACCCGGCAACCATGTCGGCGACATTGGCTACGCAATCCAGACCCACGCCGAAAAGCACCGCTATGGCGTCGTCCGCGATTTCTGTGGCCATGGCCTTGGTCAATTATTCCACGATGCCCCCGAAATCGTCCATGTCGGCCGCCCCGGGACCGGGCCAGAGCTTCGCCCCGGTATGATCTTCACGATCGAGCCAATGATCAACATCGGCAAGGCAGCAGGCAAAGTCCTCGACGATGGCTGGACGGCCGTAACGCGCGACCGTTCGTTAAGTGCGCAGTTCGAACATAGCATCGGCATTACCGAGGACGGCTGCGAGATATTTACGAGCAGCACGAAGGGTTTT
Organism: Sphingorhabdus sp.; assembly: GCA_046290915.1. Taxonomy (GTDB): domain Bacteria; phylum Pseudomonadota; class Alphaproteobacteria; order Sphingomonadales; family Sphingomonadaceae; genus Sphingorhabdus_B. The sequence goes on along the minus strand of JBKBTH010000246.1, from coordinate 1,168 downwards.
GATAAGCCGCCTTATTGAGGTTTCTACCCGTCATGCTGAACTTGTTTCAGCATCGTACTTTTTGCGCATTGTCGAAATTAAGACCCTGAAACAAGTTCAGGGTGACGTGGTTTTCGATGCGAATGTCAGCATTACAACCGCAACCCGCTCGTTTCGTCCAATCCGGCCATGATATTTAGGTTCTGTACTGCCGCGCCGCTTGCGCCTTTCCCCAGATTGTCGAGCAAGGCCAGCAACCTCACCTGCGCGCCGTCAGGTGAGCCGAGGACATAGAGGTCAAGCCTGTCGGACGGCGCTTGGTCGGCGCGGATGAGCAATTCTGCCGGCGGCGCATCTTGGTGCACTTTAACGACGGGCGAATTGGCGTAATGCAGCAACAACGTCGCACGCATTTCATCTGGATCGTCGCTGCCGGGCATGACCGATATGGGCAACGGAACTTCGACCACCATGCCGCGAAACGCGCGCACGACGGCGGGTGAGAATATCGGCGCGAGGCCCAAGCCTGCGTGTGTCTGCATTTCGGCGACATGCTTGTGGTTCAGATCAAGGCCATAGGTACGAAAGCCGATATCCGCACCGTCGCCGCCTTCGAACCGTTCGATCAGCGCTTTCCCGCCGCCGGAATAGCCTGAGACCGCGTTGACGCTGTATGGCCAGTCTGCCGGAATCAAACCAGCAGCAACCAACGGTGCAACCAGTCCCAAAAATCCGGTGGGGTAGCAACCGGGGTTGCTGACGAGGCGCGCATTGGCAATTTGTTCATGCTGGCCCTTGCGATACTCGGGAAAGCCATAGGCCCAGTTCGGGTTTACACGATGTGCGGTCGATGCGTCGATGATGCGCGTATGGCTCGAGGTCGTCATAGCCACCGCTTCTTTCGCGGCATCGTCGGGCAAGCAAAGGATGACGAAGTCGGCATCGTTCAATGCCTCGCGTTTTGCAGCGGGGTCTTTGCGCTTGTCATCGTCGAGCGTGATAAGCGTGAATTCAGCGCGGCCAGCCAGCCGATCCGCGATTTCGAGGCCGGTTGTGCCCGATGCGCCGTCGATGAAGATGGATTTATTCACACATTGCTCCAGTCCCGTTCGTGTCGAGCCCAGTCGAGACACCGTGAAGTTGTGCGTGCCTTATGGGTGTCTCGTCTACGCTCGACACGAACGGATAT
>JBKBTH010000024.1:0-12379 GCA_046290915.1 Sphingorhabdus sp. | reverse complement strand
GGAATTCACGCTCCGCGCAGTAAATATCAACCAACGTTAATAAGAAAAAGTGAGCTTGGCCGGGAGTGCATCCGACCAAGCTCTTTAGGAAAGGGCGCCTCTCCTAAAGTGAGAAGCCCTCGGGTCGCGATACAGCTATAGGCTTCATAATTTCATTTCATGTGTGACGTAGATCACGCTTTGGCGCAGCCGCTATCGCGGCCTGTGTTCGGTCCCCAATCCTGCTGTGATGAACAACGCCGTCGCTTCGCCTTCAATATCCGCAGTATGCCAGCAGCCTGGCGGGTTAATGGCATATTCGCCTGCGCTTATGGTGGTGGATGCTGTCGACCCATCGGTTTGCTCTTGATGCAGCGTCATGCGGCCCGACACGCAAAGTACAACCTCATCACCCAAAGGGTGCATCTCCCAACTGTCCCAGTTTTCCGAAAAGCGGTACATCGTCACCAAACGCCCCTCGGCGCCGTCGCTTGCGTTTCGCGCACCATAAGCCTCATACCAATCCATGCCGGTAAATGGAGGTTGGGGAATAGCGGTCGCGCCAAGGCCAAGATGCAGCGGATTTTCAAACAAGCTAGGCATGGCAAAATCCCGAGAGATTAGTGGAAGGTAGCTCCCTGAACGTGATCAGGCGGCATCCGGACCCATGACAAATGCGTTTAGCTTGTTACCATCGGGATCGCGGAAATAACCGGCATAGAAACCTTCGCCGCGTGGTCCCGGAGGCCCCTCGCAGGTCCCGCCATTGGCAAGTGCAATGTCATAAAGCCGATGCACCTGATCCTTGTCCCTTGCCTCCAGCGCCACCATTACACCGTTACCGATGCTCGCCGGATTGCCATCGAAGGGTCTAGTGAGGCCTATGCCAGCTGCACCGCCGGGTTTTCCCCAGGCGATAAAGCCATCAAACTCCATCATCCGCGGCGTATCTAACTCCGCACCAATTGCGTCATAAAAAGCCGCTGCCCGCGGCAGGTCGTTTGTTCCTAAAGTAACGTAGCCGATCATCGAATCACTCCTCCAAATGACATGAGAACATTGCAAGAACATTTGCAAAAGTCAATCCGTAGCGGGTGCAATCTTATCCTGCGTTTTGGTGTCGAAGTCGCTGGCATCATGCCGTTCGTGCAACTGGCTTGCAGGGTCCCCCATCACGCGGTTGACCATGCGGCCACGCTTCACGGCTGGCCGCTCAGCGATCAATTCGGTCCAGCGGATGACGTTTTTATACTCATGAACCGACAGAAACGCACCTGCGTCGTAAATCAGGCCTTTGACGAGTGCGCCATACCATGGCCAAATCGCCATATCGGCGATCGTGTATGTGTCGCCGGCCATATAAATGCGGTCGGCAAGGTTGCGATCGAGCACATCAAGCTGCCGCTTCACTTCCATGGCGAAGCGATCAATGGCATATTCAAATTTGAATGGCGCATAGGCATAAAAATGCCCAAATCCACCACCCAGATAGGGCGCGCTACCCATTTGCCACATCAACCAGTTGATCGTTTCCGTGCGCGCATGGTGCTCGATAGGCAGAAATGCGCCAAACTTTTCGGCAAGGTATAGAAGTATCGAACCCGATTCGAACACGCGGGTCGGCTCCGGCGTCGAATGGTCGAACAGCGCCGGAATTTTGGAATTGGGATTGGCTTCGACAAAGCCGCTGGAAAACTGGTTTCCCTCGCGAATATTGACAAGCCACGCGTCATATTCTGCACCTTCATGGCCAAGCGCGAGCAGCTCCTCGAGCATGACGGTCACCTTCACGCCATTGGGCGTAGCGAGCGAATATAGCTGCATCGGATGCTTGCCGACGGGGCGTTCCTTGTCATGCGTCGCGCCTGCGATGGGGCGGTTTATGTTCGCGAACTGGCCCCCGTTTTCGGTATTCCATTCCCAGACCTTATCTGGCGTATATTCTGAAAAAGTCTGAGTCATGGATGTCGCATTCCTTGGATGAAATCATAAGGGTGTCGGATGATAGGCCGGGTTTACGATAAGGGCGCGCAAGCCTCTTTTGCCCAAACCAGCGCGTCGCCGTCCAGTTGTGACGCGATAATCGACAGCACCTTGGCGTGGTAATCATTCCACCAGCGCAGTTCCTCGCCGCTCAGCAAGCTTACATCAACCAACGTCTTGTCGATGGGTGCGAAGGTCAGTGTCTCGAAACCGAAATAGCGGCCTTCCGCCCCTGCAATCTTGCGCTCTTCGACCAACACCAGATTTTCGATTCGGATGCCATATTCGCCAGCTTTGTAATAGCCCGGCTCGTTCGACAAAAACATGCCCGCCTTGAGCGGTTCGTCGGCGCCGGCTTGGCCGCCCGAAAATTTGGCGATGCGTTGCGGGCCTTCGTGGACGGCAAGAAAGCTGCCGACGCCGTGGCCAGTGCCATGCGCGTAATCAAGGCCTGCCTGCCAGAGCGAGGCACGTGCAAGCGTATCCAGTTGCGCGCCGCGGGTACCTTCGGGAAATACTGCCATGGCCAAGGCAATGTGACCCTTCAGTACGCGGGTGAAGCGGTCCTTCATTTCTGCCGTTGGCTGTCCGGGGCCTACCCAGATCGTGCGGGTAACATCAGTGGTGCCGTCCAGATACTGCCCGCCGCTGTCGACCAGATAGATGCTGTCTGGTTCAATTGCCCGATTGCTGGCTTCGTCGACCTTATAATGGCAATGCGCGCCATTGGGGCCAGTGGCCGAAATCGTGTCGAACGACAGATCCTTCAACATGCCTGTGTCTTCGCGGAATGATTTCAATCGTGCCGCTGCAGACAATTCATCAAGCCCACCTTGATGCGCGGTTTCACTCATCCAGTGCAGAAATCGACTAAGTGCTGCGCCGTCACGTGCCTGCGCCGCGCGATGGCCGGCTTGCTCGACATGGTTTTTGACAGCCTTGGGCAATATCGTTGGGTCGCGCGATTCGACAATCGTAGCCCCAGCATCAGCCAGCGCGCCGAATATCGCCGACACGGCACGATCTGGGTCAACGGCAATGCGCTTACCGGTCATTGCTTTCAGTTCAGGTACAAATTCTTGCGGAGTGCGCAAGCGAACGGCATTGCCGAGATGTGCACGCACGTCATCGCTGACTTTTTCTGGCGCTACAAACAAGTCGGCGGTGCCATCAGCATGGGCAAGGACGAAGCTCAACGCGACTGGCGTATTCGACACATCCTGACCGCGAATGTTCAGCAGCCACGCAACGGAATCGAGCGAAGAAATCACGGTGCTGTCAAGATTGTTGGCGGTGAGCCATTCGGCAACAACGGCACGTTTTTCCGCGCTGCTTTGCCCCGCATAGCGGTCTTCATGCACCATCAACTGCGCGTCGCTCTTGCTTGGCTGGTCGGCCCATACGGCATCGATGGGGTTGCTTTTGACCGCAACCAGATCAGCGCCTTTGGCCTTTAGCGCTTTGGTCGCGCTTTCCACCCAGCCTTTGGTATGGACCCACGCGTCATAACCAATGCGCGCGCCCGCAGGAGCATGTTCCTTCAGCCAGTCAGAAATGCTGGTTTCGGGCACGCCAACATATTGCCAGTTGTTGCCGTCTACCTGTTCGCGCACTTGAAGCGTATAACGCCCGTCGGTGAAGATTGCGGCCTCCTCCGACAGCACCACCGCGCTGCCTGCGGATCCGCCAAAACCCGTGAGCCAGCCAAGACGCTGCGCATAATCACCGACATATTCCGACATATGCTCGTCGCAAATCGGGACGACGAATCCGTCGAGCTGATCTTTTTTCAGTTGGACGCGCAAAGCGGCGAGGCGGGCTTCGTATGTGGACATCTTGGACTTCCGTTCATATGGTTATGCAGTCCATATAAGCGAGGAAGTCTTCTCATGAAAGCACTGCTCCCACTCATTGTTGCGATTGGTGCGATATCCCCGCCTGCATTTGCCCAGAAAGACATTATGACTGAAAAAACCACCGGTGAAGTAAAGCCCCCAGTTGCTGAAAAGCGCCCGCATAGCGCCACGTGGCACGGGGTTACGATTACCGATGATTATCATTGGCTGCGTGATTCGGGTTACCCGACGATTGATAACAAAGAGATACTTGATCATCTGAATGCCGAAAACGCTTATTTTGAGGCGCAGATGGCACCGCAAGCGCAGCTGACCGAAACGATCTTTCAGGAAATGAAAGGCCGCGTCAAAGAAGACGACAGCTCGGTCCCACAAAAGGATGGCGACTATATCTACTGGTCGAAATTCGAAGAAGGGGCACAATATCGCAAGCATTACCGCAAAGCGGCTGCGGGCGGGGCTGACCAGCTGATCTTGGATGAAAACGAACTCGCCAAGGGCAAGGCATATTTCCGCCTTGGTGCCGCAGAGATTAGTCCCGATGGCAAGGTCTTGGCCTACGCTTACGATGACAATGGTTCGGAACGTTTTGACCTGCATTTCCGCAATTTGGAAACCGGCGAGAAATTGCGCGACATCATTCCTGGCACATTATCCGGCATTGTCTGGTCATCAGACAGCAAGGGCGTGGTTTATGGCCTCGCCAATGAAAATTGGCGCACCGACAATGCCTGGTATCACCGGTTGGGTGAAGAGCTGACCAAAGCGAAGCTGCTTTATAAAGAACAGGATATCGGCTTCGGCGTGGGTGTTGGTCTGACCGCGCAGGAAGACTGGATCGTCATTGGTACAGGCGACAATGTGACCAGCGAAGTTCGGCTGGTTCCGGCCAGCGACCCCACGGCAACGCCTATCATGGTTTCCCCGCGCAAAACGGGACGTCAATATAGCGTCGATCTGCGCGATGGCATGCTGTACGTTTTGACGAACGATGATCATGTGAACTTCCGTGTCGCCACCGCCAGCATGAAGGCGCCGGGCGATTGGAAAACATTAATCGCCGGGTCTGACCGCCATTATTTGACTGGCCTGTCGCTGTTCAAGAATTTCTACGTCACCGAAGGCCGGGTTGATGGCCTCGATCAAGTTGAAATCCGTGATTATGCCGATGCCAACAAGGTGCAGCCAATCAAATTCCCCGAGGCCAGCTATGACGCAGGCCTTGGCGACAACCCCGAATATGACGTAGACAAGCTGCGACTGGGTTATGAATCGATGGTCACGCCTGACACGGTGTTCGACTATCATCTGGCCGATGGTCGCCTTGAAACGCTGAAGGTTCAGGAAATCCCTAGCGGATATGATCCTGCCCAATATGTCACCGAACGCGTGGTGATAACGGCGCGTGATGGTGCCAAGGTTCCGGTTTCGATCCTCACCAAAAAGGGTTTCAAAAAAGACGGCAGCCAGCCGCTGCATCTTTATGCCTATGGCGCATATGGTTACGCGATGCCGCCGGGCTTTTCGGCCAATCGCCTGTCGATGGTTGACCGCGGCTTTGCCTATGCCATCGCGCATATCCGCGGCGGCGATGATCTGGGTTACCAATGGTATCTGGATGGTAAGCTGACCAAGCGGACCAACACCTTCAACGATTTCGTCGATGCGGCAAAGGGCCTGATCAATCTGGGCTTCACTGGCAAAGGCAAGGTAACCGCAAGCGGCGGCTCGGCTGGCGGTGAATTGATGGGCGCAGTGGTCAATCAGGCACCCGAACTGTTTGGCGCTGTCGTCAGCCATGTGGCTTTTGTCGATGTGCTCAATACGATGCTCGATAAGGATCTGCCGCTGACGCCGGGCGAGTGGCCCGAATGGGGCAACCCGATCACCGACAAGGCCGCGTTCGATTACATCCGCAGCTATAGCCCTTACGACAATGTCGCGGCGAAAGCCTATCCGCCGATGCTGTGGACCGCTGGATTGAACGACCCGCGCGTGACCTATTGGGAACCCGCCAAGATGGTCGCCAAGCTGCGCGCTATGAAGACCGACGACAATGTGCTGCTGCTGAAAACCAATATGGGTGCAGGCCATGGTGGTAAGTCTGGACGGTTCGAACGGCTACGCGAAAATGCCGAAGAGGCCGCGTTCATCATCTGGCAAATGGGGTTGGCGTCATCGGAGAAGTGACCCCCTTCGCCCGAACATTCACCGCAACGCCTGCTGACATTGACGAGCTTGGCCATGTCAACAATGCGGTTTGGGTGCGGTGGATTCAGGATATGGCGACGTCGCATTGGCAAGCGGTAGCCGCGCCTGAGCATATCGCTGCCTATTTCTGGGTCGTGACGCGGCATGAGATTGACTATCGCGGCAATGTTGGCCCCGGGCAAAGCGTTACGGGCAGGACATGGATTGAAAGCGAACCAAAGGGCGCGCAGTTTGACCGGAGGGTGGATTTTGTCGACGATGCGGGCAAGGTAATCGTGCGGGCGAACACGACTTGGGCGATGCTGGATAAAGCAACGGGCCGACTGGTCCGCGTGCGGCCCGAGGTGTCAGCGCCGTTCATGGGGTGATAAAAGCGGTCACCGAAAGTACCACCGTCTTGTCATGCTGAAACAAGTTCAGGGTGACGGTTTGGGAGTGTACTGTCCTATCTTCGCGCTCTCGGTCAAACCGAAAGAGGCTTATTCGCCCAATTCATAATCCGGAAGCGAATGGAACGCATTGCGCAGGGCAGTACTCCAGCTGTCGGATATATTCTCGAAATAGGGGTCAGTCGCAGTGATCCGTCGTTCATGGAATGCGGTGAATTCGTCATTCTTATACAGCATCAGATCAAGCGGCATGCCGACCGAAAGGTTGGCCTTCAAAGTGGAATCGAACGACACCATCAGCAATTTGGTGATGTCGGCGAAGGACATATGCGATTCAAATCCGCGGACTAAAATCGGACGGCCATATTTGGTCTCGCCAATTTGGAAAAACGGCGTTTCGGCGCTGGCTTCAATGAAATTGCCTTCGGGATAGATCAGGTAAAGCCGTGGCTCCATGCCCTTGATTTGGCCACCCAAAATGACGCTTGCGTTGAAATTGGGGGCCGGACTGGCGGCGACGGGGCCAGTTAGCGCCCGCGCTGCAATCGTGTCGCGTAATGTTGCGCCGATGATGTTCGCAACCTGAAACATCGTGGGTGCGGCCAAGATGGATGGCTTGCGGTCATTGGGGGCTTTGGTGCGCTCTTCCAATTGGCTAATCAATGCCTGCGTCGTGGCAAGGTTACCCGCCGTCATCATAGTGATGTAACGTTCGCCGGGAACGGACCAGCTGAACATTTTGCGGAACGTCGAGATATTGTCGACGCCGGAATTTGTGCGCGTGTCGGACATGAACGCCATGCCCTTGTCGAGTAACATTCCCACGCAATATGTCATTCTTGTACCGTTGGCCCCCGCCTTGTTTCGAGATTTCTACTGTTCGACGCGCAAGGATACAACCATACTCTTGTCACGCGCGCCGAATGACATGCCGGAAATGGGGGCGGCGTCGCGATAATCAAAGCCCGTGGCCACCCGAACATAACGGCCATCCGGGCTGATCCCGTTGGAGATGTCAAAGCCAACCCAGCCTAGGCCATCCAGATGGGCTTCTGCCCAAGCGTGGCTGGCGGTCTGTTCTATATGTCCATCCATCATTAGATAGCCCGAGACATAGCGCGCCGGAATGCCCATAGAACGGCATGCGGCGATGAAGATATGGGCATGGTCCTGGCACACCCCCGCACCCGCAGTAATGGCTTGCTCGGCATTGGTATCAACGCCGGTGGCACCCGTGCGGTACTCAACAGTTGAAAGGATATGCGCGGATAGGTCATGCAGCATGGCGATTTTGTCAGGGGCTGCCCGGTCGATACCAACCAGCAATTTTTGAACACCGCGACCCGATGTCGTTAAGCGGGTGGGGCGGCTATAGGCCCATAAGGGAACATGGCTTCGATGCCGCCCTAATATACCATGATTGTCGGCGGTTTCGACTTGGCCATGACAGCTGATCGTAATCGCGGTGCGGCCTTCATCAATCGAAATCAGCGTGATGTGGTTATTGTGTGGATCATCGTGCTCGGCCTCAATCTTGCCGCCGTCGACATGCAACTGCCAATCGAGAATGGTCTGTCCTGCACCGCTCTTGGGCCGCAGCATAAGGCGCTGCAACGCGTAGCGGACCGGCTGGTCAAACAGATATTCCGTAGTGTGATGGATAGAAAGCAGCATCAGCTGTTGAACCTATATTCTTGCTCGACCAAGCTAGCGAGGTTCCGGTTCTGGCGAAGGAACTCGATAAGAAACTCGTGCAGGCCGTCCTCTAGAATGGACGTCGCAGTTAACGAAGCAAAGCTTGCGTAAATACGTTCGGCTTCCGCAAGGCTCGCTGATTGCGCACCATAAGACATCGCCAAATGCCGCAGATTGTCGGTTAATTTGCCATAGCAAAAGGCCAGGCTGCGCGGAAACCGGCGGTCGAGTATCAGAAACTCTGCAATGCCCAACGCGCTTGCTCTGCCCGGGTACAGCCAGCGATAGGCGCTATAGGCCGACGTTGAACGCAGGATGGTTTCCCACTGTATATTGTCGAGCGATGATCCGACGAAGGACACCGACGGCAGCAGCACATAATATTTGACGTCAAGCAGCCGCGCCATGCTGTCCGCGCGTTCAATGAAGTTACCGACGCGGCTGAAATTATACCCGTCATTACGCAGCATTGTGTTCTCAAGCGCGCCGCGCACCATAGCTGTCTGCCGCTCAATCAAGTCGATTGTCGCTGGCAAATCCGCCTCGCGCACTTGACGTTTCAGTGCGTCATTGACGCAAATCCAGCATTCATTGACAGCTTCCCACAGTTCGCGGGTAATGGCGGTGCGCGTCGTGCGCGCATTTTGCCGCGCGCTATCAATCAAGTTGCGTAAGTTGCCAGCGTTCCGCTTGTCGCGAAGCAAATAGTCCACAACTTGCGCCGCGTTATAATCCTGATGCGTCGCGCGGTAGGCAGCATCCATGCCAAGCGCGGCGAGTATCGAGCGCCATTCGTCCTGACGCCCGCTATTGCGCGTGAGCGTAAAGCGGTGGCCGGTTTCGATAAGCCGCGCAATATTTTCCGCACGCTCAAGGTAGCGGAACAGCCAGAATATGCCGGATGCGGTTTTGCCTAGCATGGATTAATCATCATCAATGACCCAGCTGTCTTTGGTCCCGCCACCTTGGCTTGAATTGACGACCAGCGATCCTTTACGCAATGCAACGCGCGTGAGGCCGCCCGGGGTGATGTCAATTTTGTCAGGTGAAACGAGTACGAATGGCCGCAAGTCGACATGTCGCGGGGCAAGGCCACTGTTGGCGAAGACGGGGATGGTCGACAGCGCCAAGGTGGGCTGCGCGATATAGTTCGCAGGTTTGGCAATCAGCTTGGCGCGGAAATCTGCCAGTTCGCGCTTGCTCGCGGCGGGGCCAACCAGCATCCCATAGCCGCCGGAACCATGGACTTCTTTGACGACGAGTTCCGGCAAATGTTCAAGGACATATGCCAAGGAGTCCTTTTCGGAACAGCGCCACGTATCAACGTTTTTCAATATGGGCCGCTCGCCCGTATAGAATTCGACGATATCGGGCATGTAGCTGTAAATGGCTTTGTCATCAGCGATGCCTGTGCCCGGTGCGTTGGCTATTGTGATACGCCCCGCGCGATACAGGTCGAAAATGCCCGGAATACCGAGCACTGAATCTGAACGAAAAATCAACGGATCGAGATAATCATCGTCGAGCCGGCGATAGAGCACGTCAATGGGCTGATAGCCCCGCGTGGTTCGCATCGCGACCCTGCCATCGACAATTCGTATGTCATGCCCTTCGACAAGTTCAGCGCCCATTTGGTCAGCTAGAAACGCATGTTCGAAATAGGCGCTGTTGTGAATGCCGGGCGTCAGGACCGCAACCACAGGATCGCCCTTGCAGGCAGGCGGTGCCACGCGGCTTAACGACGCGCGCAAGTTTTTGGGATAATCGCTGACATTGCGAATTCGAATATTGCTGAACAGTTCAGGGAACATGTTCATCATCGTTTCGCGATTTTCGAGCATATATGAAACGCCCGACGGCGTGCGTGCATTGTCTTCAAGCACGACAAAATCATCAGGCCCGGTGCGGACAAGATCGATGCCGACAATATGTGTGTAGACGCCGCCAGGCGGCGTGAAGCCAATCATTTGACTTACAAACGCGTCATTCTTTTCCAGCAACTCCACTGGCAAACGCCCAGCCCGGACGATTTCCTGACGGTGGTAAATATCCTGAAGGAACGCGTTGATCGCGCGCACGCGTTGTTCAATGCCGCGCGATAATTTTGTCCATTCGCGTGATGTGACGATGCGCGGAATGATGTCGAAAGGTATCAACCGCTCTTCAGCTTCGTCCTCGCCATAAACCGCAAACGTGATGCCGGTGCGGCGGAAAAATTCCTCCGCATCGCGCGCCTTTTGTTTCAGATGTGTGCTGTCCTGTTCGGAAAACCATTTATGATAAGCTGAATATGCGGCCCGCGGGGAGCCGTCTTCATTCAGCATTTCATCGAAGCAGGGCGGTTTTGATGCCATTGCTTTAGTATCTGCCTAAAAAAAATGCAGAGAACAAGCAACTTCGCAACTGCACAAATTTTGAACAGCAGGCGCGTTAAAAATCGATCGCCACGCCCTTCAATTCCCAGTCACCATATCGTACTGGGTCCAGTCTTTCGGAGTCTGGCTCAGGTTCGCGATCAACAGCTTTCGGTGCTGGCACAGGCGGGCTTTTCGACAAATAGTCCGGTGCTTTGACATGTGGTGGACGCGTGCCCATGAGGCTTCTCCTTAGAAAGCGCATTCGGTAATCCCTTACATCGGTGCGGACACCCCGGTTTGCAAGGTGAAGCTGCGCTATCACGTGACGCGAACCGCTCTTCCCTTGTTTGGCGCAGACGCCTAGTGCGCTTTGCATGACTGAAGAAATTTCCGGACTTCCGACCCGCCGCGCCGCATTGCGGCTGCTTGATACCGTCATGCGCATGGGCACACCGATGGATCAGGCAACGGCAAATGCGACAAAAGGGCTGTCGCCGCCTGACCGCGCGCTCGCCATTGCAATTGCGCAAGAAACGCTGCGTTGGTCGGTTGATCTGGACCAATTGATTGACAGCAAAACCAAGCAGCCGCTGCCCGACGATGCCAAGGCACGCATGGTATTGCGACTGGCACTGGCGCAAATATTGCGGCTGGGCACACCTGCGCATGCCGCGATTGCGACTGCGCTTCCGCTGGTTGATGGTGGACCAAGGCGGTTGGTGCATGGCGTATTGGGTTCGCTGCTGCGTGCCGAAGCTGCACTGCCTGAATTACCCTCGCTGCCAGAGGCAGTGATGATGCGCTGGCACCCCGCGTGGGGCGACGAAATGATCGAAGGTGCACAGGCCGCATTGTCAGAACCACCGCCGCTGGACTTGGCCTTACGCGACCCTTCAGCCACGCAGGCTTGGGCAGATCGGCTGGGCGGTATCAGCCTCATGCCCGGACATGTTCGGTTGCCACGCGGCACCGCCATTGAAGAGCTTGATGGCTACGATGAAGGCGCGTGGTGGGTGCAGGATCTCGCCGCCAGCCTTCCAGCGCGTCTGCTGGGTGACGGGCAAGGCAAGCGCGCGCTCGATTTATGTGCAGCGCCGGGCGGTAAGACGATGCAGCTTTCGGCCGCAGGCTTTACCGTAACCGCGCTCGATAACAGTGCGCGGCGTATGGACCGCCTCATGGCCAATTTGGAACGCACGCAATTGAATGCAGAGCGCGTCAATGCCGACGTGATGGACTGGAAACCATCGCAATTGTTCGACGCCATTCTGCTGGATGCACCGTGCAGTGCGACGGGCACCATGCGGCGCCATCCCGACGTTTTGCAGCGCATCGATTTGAAGGCGATCAACAATCTGGCGGCCATTCAAAGCGCAATGCTTGACCGTGCGGCGCAATGGTTGAAGCCTGGTGGTACGCTGGTCTTCGCGACGTGTTCGCTTGAACCGCATGAGGGCGAAGCGCAGGCAGAGGCGTTTCTTGCGCGGCATCCGGAATATACAACAATGGCGGCTACGGCAGACGAATTACCCGCTGGGGTAGTGGCAAATGCGCACGGCCATGTCCGCACAATGCCTCCAATGCTAGCCGAACAGGGCGGCCTTGACGGCTTCTTTGTCGCCAGATTTATGCCTTCTGCATAGGCTTCTGACGTGGAGGTCCCAACGCTTGTAACTGATCGCATCTCCGTCGAACCCATGACGCGTGCGCATTGGGAAGATTATGTCGCTGCGTGGGCCGACCCGCGTATGACGGCGTTTATCGGGGGCGAACCGCGCAGCCGCAATACAAGTTGGGCCAAAATGCTTCAGGGTATCGGCATGTGGTCGCTGTTCGGGTACGGCTATTGGGCGTTTGTCGAGCGCGACACCGGACGTTTTGTTGGCAACGGCGGGCTAGCGCAACTCGA
>JBKBTH010000245.1:0-3607 GCA_046290915.1 Sphingorhabdus sp. | reverse complement strand
AGAAGGTTGTCCTGCGCGGCCACCGCAAATCCCAATAGGAATAGAAATAATGACCACTCTCCCCGACGCAAAATTGTTTATCGACGGCCAATCGCGCGATGCCGAAGGTGGCAAGACCTTTGATATTATTGGCCCTTGGACCGGCACACGGGTTGGCAAGGCTGCCGACGCTTCGGCGAAAGATGTGGATGAGGCGATCGCCGCTGCCCGTCGCGCTTTTGACCAAACCGACTGGGCAATTAATGTCGAAAAGCGCGTTGCTCTTGTGCAGAAACTGTACGATTTGTTCGATGCCAACCGAGATCGGCTGTCCGACCTTGCACGCTATGAGGCAGGCGCCGCCGTTGGCGCCGTTGGCCGCGCACATGTCGATATGGCGATGGATGGATGGAAAGATTATCTTGCCGTCTTCCCGCAGGTTCGCTGGGAAACAGATTACCCGCCGCGCATGGCCTATGGATTTGAAAGTCATCGCAAGGCAGTGCACGAACCAATTGGCGTGGTCGGCGCAATCACGCCCTGGAACGTGCCGCTGTATGTGAATGTCGGTAAAGTAGTTGCCGCTTTGCTCGCCGGTTGCACCGTCATCCTGAAACCCGCACCCAATACCCCGGGCATGGGGGCCATTTTTGGCGAACTGGCGAAGGAAGCTGGTTTTCCTGCGGGTGTTTTAAATGTTATTTTCGGGAGCGATCCCGCGCTGGCCGGAGAAATGCTGGTAACGGATCCGCGCGTTGACCTGATTAGTTTTACCGGTTCGACGGGCATCGGCAAACGTATCATGGAACAGGGTGCGGCGACGCTGAAGCGCGTATTCCTCGAACTTGGCGGGAAATCGGCAAAGATTGTGCTTGAAGATGCGCCTAACTTCGCAATGGAAATTGCCCAGTCCATGCTGGTTTTCCATGCCGGGCAAGGTTGCGCGGTACAATCGCGGCTTCTTGTCCACAAAAGCCGATATGAAGAGGCGAAAGCAATTCTCGCGCACAGCTATGGCAGCTTTGGCGAAAATTGGGGTGATATTGCTAATCCGGCCCATATCATGGGACCTGTGGTGTCACAGCGGCAGCAAGAACGGGTGATGTCCTACATCCAACTGGGACAGGATGAAGGTGCGACCTTGATCGCTGGAGGCAAGATGCGTCCCGACAAAGGCAATGGCTATTTCATTGAGCCCACTTGCTTTGCTGATGTACGCAACGACATGCGCATTGCGCAGGAGGAAATTTTCGGACCTGTTTTGGTCGTCATTCCATTCGAAGATGATGATGATGCTGTTCGTATTGCAAATGAAAGTGACTATGGACTAGGAGGTGGCGTCGTTTCCGCCGATTTGGACCGGGCCATGAAAATTGCACGCCGAGTGCGGACAGGAACGATGAGCGTCAATGGTGGGATGAGTATTTCTGGTGATATTCCCTTTGGCGGTTACAAGGCGAGCGGGATTGGTCGCGAATGGGGCGTTGAGGGAATCGAGGAATATCTTGAAACGAAGCTCATCGCCTGGAGAAATTAGAAGCGAAAAAGGTAGAATGATGGAAGCTGCGCAATCAGCATCGGTACCGCGGCGGCGCACGCCGGCAAAAGATGTGATCCACAATCTCAACGGTCAGCGGCTAGGACGTAAGGGCCGCGATACCCGCGACCGGATCATAGAGGTCGCCCAAGAGATTATTGCCGAGTATGATGAAGCGCAGATCACAATCAGCGAAGTTGCGCGCCGCACCAACCTGCGCATGGCTTCACTCTACGTCTATTTTGCCGATTTGACGGAACTGGGCTTGGCAGTACTTGAACCGGTGATGGCGGAGTCGGAGACGAGCTATCTCGCTTTACTCCGGACACATTGGCCGGACGCAGAACTGGGCGCGCGATGCGAACAGTTTGTGCAAGGCTTCTATCACTTTTGGCAGCGCCATTCGGGAATTTTGCACCTGCGCAACACGATGGCTGACCGCAAGGATAGCCGTATGACCGAGCATCGTATTAACGCGGCGCGTCCGGTGATTGCATTGATTGTCCGGCAGATGGGGCATGATCCTGCAGACACCGGTTCGCCAGCTGTCGGGATGGCGACAGTGCTCTATATGGGATTTGAACGCGCGGTAAATATTGCCACTGATAAGCATTTCGGTGACGCGATGGGAGAGCGCTTCGCGCCGAACGCCACACATTATATGAACGCCGAAGCTCGACTGCTCGAACTGGCCATTAAAGATTATCGAGCAAATTCCGGAAACTAGCGAAGCTATTTCTTCGCACCAATGCCTTTCACATAAGCTTCGATCCGCGCGAGATAGGCGGGGTTAAGCATCAGTGCGCTGTTTGCCATTCGCTCGACATGGCGGGCCATGTCCGGGCCGACTTCGGCTACGAGTTCGATTGCGATTTTTGCAGCACCCATCTGTTCGGGATCATTTTTCGTCAAATGACGACAAAAATCGAGCGCCGCTTCGTCAAAGCCTTCATCGGGCAGAACGTCATGCACCAACCCCATGATATGGGCCTTGTCAGCATCAGCTTTCTGGTTGCCCATGATTAACCAGCGCGCCCAGTGCGGGCCGCAAATGCGGGTTAATCGGCTCACGCCATTGCTCGCGGGCAAGACACCAAATAAGCCTTCGGGGAATGAAAAAACGGCACTTTTTGCGGCTAAGCGGAAATCACAGGACATCACCATTTCCAGCCCACCGCCAACGCAGGCCGCTTGGATCGCGGCGACAATAGGCTTTTCGATATGCTCCATCTCGTCGTAGATTCGCTGCATCCCGTGCAGGCCGACGCGGTGGTTCTCCCGTATCGAGGTTGCCGTACGCTTTTGTTGGCCCGGCGACCCGCTACGCATATCAGCGCCTGCACAGAAATAGCGCCCATTCCCGCGGATCAGCATTACGCGCAAATCGTCGGTGTTGCGGAAGCGAAGCAATGCTTCCTCAAACAATTGCATTGTTTCACCCGATAGCGCGTTTAGCTTGTCTGGGCGATTAAGGGATACAATCAAGATGCCGTCTTGTTCGCTCGTCAGTAAGTGCGGTTCGTCTGCCATATTCCCTCCTTACGCGCGCGTGCGCGGTAACCCAAGGTTCCGTTCCGCAATCATCGAACGGTGGACTTCACTTGTGCCGCCATAAATCGTCGCGCCCTGCGCATGGCGATAGAAAAGATTGAGCGCCGCAGTCGGGCCAGGCCGGAGTGATAGCGAGTTAGGAGCCGTGAGGTCCAGCAGGTCGCGTGCATCGGTCAGGAATTTTTCGGATGAGAACATCTTTGCCATCGGCCCATAAGCAAGGTTGGGCTTCTTCTCGGCAATTGCCCATTGTGCGCGAAAGGTGATGAGTTCGGAGAGCCAGAGATGCGCTTTGGTCCGCGCAAGCCTTGCCTGTGCTTGCGGTTCGGCTATCAGCGGGCGGCTGTTCCGCATGATCTCGCTGCAAGCCGCTTCGCCCGCTTCGAGCATTTTGCGAATGTATTTCCCAAATCCGCCTCCATGCTCAAGTTCGAGGCTGGCGCTCATCGTCTTCAAGCCGCCATCGACCTCGCCCAGTCGCCAACTGTCGGGAATGCGGACATTGTCATAGAATGTCGTATTGGTGCGTTCATCCTGAAA
>JBKBTH010000244.1:0-3608 GCA_046290915.1 Sphingorhabdus sp. | reverse complement strand
ATCGAGATGCACCCGATTGTCCTCAAGACTGTCGATCCCCAAAAGCCCATAAGCGCCGAGGTTTGATCTCTCGAGGCCGGGTGCCTCGACACCTTGCAGATTGACGGACGCGGTCGAAATACTGTCGATGAAGAAGCTGTTGACCTGATATCGTCCCGAAATCGTCGCGAGCGTCAGCGTCGGGCCAGCCTCCAGCGCCAGCTTGCGCGCGAGGTCGTTGGCAATGACAGTGCGTTCTGCGCCGGTGTCCACGATGAACGGGACGGCATCACTGCCATTTACGCGGACCTGCACCGTCATCCGGTCACTGCGGTCGATGCCAAACTGTTCAGTGATGGCCGCAACATCAGAAGCATCAGGCGCAACCGGCTGCAGTTCCTGCGCCATTACCGATGTGCTTAAAAACAGACTTATGAACCCAAGCGCACTGCGTCGCATTTCAAATCTCCGATACTCCTATAATAGGCCTGTTTACGCGCAGCGACAAGGCATGGCCCGTCGAAGCGAATCCGCCTTTTGTCGAAGCTGAAACAAAGTCGTTTGTTGCGGCGACCGCTTTGCGTTAGCCTCCGCTCCATAAAATTAGAGAAGGGGATAATAATGAAGAAGCTTCTTTTGATTGCCGCGCTGGCTCTGCCAATTGCACCTGCGTTTGCCGATGCGCCAAAGCCCGATGCCTTGGTTGCCGATGGCATCCCTCCTGTGCCGGATGAACTGCCGGTTGAAACGCGGCCCTATATGGAGTTTCGAACCGCAAGCTTCTCCGGCTGGCATCCGACCGACAAATCGATGCTGATCGCCACCCGGTTCGGCAATACTGCGCAGTTGCACCGTGTCGCTGGGCCGATGATGGACCGTAAGCAAATCAGCTTTGAGGCCGAACCCGTTGGCGGTGGCAGCTGGGCGCCAAAGACCGGCGATATATTGCTCACGCAGAAAGATATTGGCGGTAACGAATTTTACCAGATCTATGCGCTGAAGGACGGCAAACTCACGCTGCTGACCGACGGCAAAAGTCGCAACAGCATTAACGCATGGAGCGATGATGGCGAGCTGGTAGCCTATACGTCTACCCGGCGTAACGGCACCGACAATGACATCTACGTGATGAACCCGCGCGATCCATCGACCAGCCGTATGGTTGCTGAAGTCAAAGGCGGTGGCTGGAACGTCAGCGCGTTTTCGCCCGACAAGAAAAGCGCAGTGGTCGCGCAATATAAGTCCGTTACCAACGTCGACATGTCGCTGCTCGACCTTGGCACGGGCACGATGACCCCAATTGGCGATCATGCCAAAGATATTGCCATTGGCGGCGCTTCTTTTGCGCCTGATGGCACTTTGTGGGCGACGTCGGACGAAGGATCGGACTTCCAGCGACTGGGGACCATCGACATCGCCACCGGCAAATTCACGCCGCGCGGTCCAGCAGAGAAATGGGATGTCGACAGCTTCGACATTTCGCCCGAAGGCAGTTTCATCGTTTACGAAACCAACGAGGCGGGGATGAGCAAACTCAAATTGCTTGATCCCAAAACCAATAAGATCCGCGTTGTGGAGGGCTTGCCCGCAGGTATCATCGGCGGGTTCGAAGTCTCCGAATGGGGCGAGATCGGGGTGACTTTTACCTCGGCACGCAGCGCGGCTGATGCGTACAGCGTGAACCCCAAGACATTGAAGGTGACCCGCTGGACCGAAAGCGAAACCGGCGGCCTTGATGTTTCCAAAAACGTCGAGCCTGAATTGCTCACGGTCAAAAGCTTCGATGGATTGCCCGTGTCTGGCTTTCTTTATCGCCCTGATCCGGTAAAGTTCCCCGGCAAGCGGCCGATGATCATGAATGTCCATGGCGGTCCTGAAGGGCAATCACGCCCTGGTTTCCAAGGGCGCAGCAACTATCTGCTCAACGAAATGGGCGTTGCGATTTTCTACCCCAATGTTCGCGGTTCAACAGGATATGGCAAGAATTTCGTCAGCCTCGATAACGGCCCGTTCAAGCGCGAGGACTCCGTGAAGGACATGGGCGCGTTTTTGGGTGTGCTTGAAAAGGATAAGGGCCTTGATGCCAACCGCTTCGGTCTCGCTGGCGGGTCCTATGGCGGCTATATGTGCTACGCTGCGGCGGTGCAGTATAAGGACAAGCTGCGCTCAACCAATTGCATCGTGGCGATTTCCAATTTCGTGACCTTCCTGGAAAACACCCAAAGTTACCGACGCGACCTACGCCGCGTCGAATATGGTGACGAGCGTGATCCAGTGCAGCGCGCAAAGCTGCTTGAAATTTCGCCGCTGACTCGGGTTGCTGAAATTACCAAGCCGATGTTCGTTGTCACTGGCGGCAATGACCCACGCGTGCCGTCGTCCGAAGCCGACCAGATCGTCAAAGCCATCCGCGAAAAGGGCGGCACGGCATGGCATTTGCTCGGCAAGAATGAAGGGCACGGCTTCGCGAAGAAGGAAAATGTCGATTACAATTTCTGGACGACATTGATGTTCTGGAAACAGACGTTGTTGAATTAATCACCCGCTCCTCCCCATCGCAAGTCGATGGGGAGGAGCAGTTCATGGCGTCATCGCAATGCCAGCGAGACTTTCGGCCTCCATCAGCAGCGCATCGTCAACTGACCCCTGCGCCACGCTCTCGCGGCCAATCATCACAAGCAACGGGACGGCGAGCGGGCTGACGCGTTCCAAGTCGACATGCAGCATCGTGTCGGCAGCGCGATCCAACAAATCGCCGAGACGCCCAACGTCAGTTAACCGCGTTCGCGCATCGGCCCACGCCGCCTCGAGCAGCAAATGATCAGGTTCATATTTGCGCAGCACATCGTAGATTAGGTCCGTGGAAAAAGTGACCTGCTTGCCCGTCTTGCGTTTACCCGGATGCTGCCGCTCGACAAGGCCACTGATCACCGCGACCTCGCGGAAGGCGCGCTTCAATAAATAGCTCGACTCGACCCAATCGACGAATTCATCCGCCAAAATGTCAGAGGAGAAAAGCGGGCGTGGGTCCGTGATAGGTTTCAGGCTCCAAACCCCTAACGCATAATCGCTGGCGACAAAACCCATGGGCATGAGGCCGCGGCTTTCCATACGGCGCGTAATCAGCATGCCGAGCGATTGATGCGCGTTCCAACCCTCGAACGGATAGGTGACCATATAATGCCGCTTGTCGTGCGGGAAGGTTTCGACCAGCAGCCGCCCCGGCGCGGGCAGTTGCGAGCGGCGCTGCTGCACCTCCAGCCATTCGCGCACATCGTCGGGAAAGCGCGCCCATTCGGCGGGGTCCGCCAGAAAATGCCTGACCCGCTCCGCCAGCGTCGAGCTGATCGACAGCCGCAGGCCAGTGTACGACACGATCCGCGCCGGTTTCGCCGTCGCGCGCACGATCACATCGGTCAGCTCGACCCGCTCGACCTCGACCGCCATTCCCGCGAAGAAGAAGCTGTCACCCGGCGACAGCTGCGACCCGAAATTCTCCTCGACCTTGCCCAGCCGCCGCCCATTCCTGAACCGCACATCGAGCATCGGCGATTCGACGATGATCCCGGCGTTCAAGCGATGCTGCGCAACAAAGGCGGGCTTGGTCACCCGCCACAGCCCGTCGGGCG
>JBKBTH010000243.1:0-3630 GCA_046290915.1 Sphingorhabdus sp. | reverse complement strand
AGGACCAGATACCCGAAGGTATTCAGGTTGATATCGACAAGGTGTGCGGCTGTGCCGCCGACAAGGTGACCGAGGGCAAGAGCGTATCCGACCTTGTCGCCAATCCGCCCAGCCCATCCGAAGGCATCGCGAAGGTGCAGGCCTGTTTAAAAGAGCTTGGCCCCGTGACGGTCAATCCAGCCGCGGGATAACTTTGCGCACATAAAAACCCCGTCCGGGGGAGGGATCCGGACGGGGTCAATATTGTCCTCTTCGCCTGCTAGGGGGAATTTGAGGACCATTCGTGTTGCCGAAGCAACCCGAAATCTTA
Source organism: Sphingorhabdus sp. (assembly GCA_046290915.1). Taxonomy (GTDB): domain Bacteria; phylum Pseudomonadota; class Alphaproteobacteria; order Sphingomonadales; family Sphingomonadaceae; genus Sphingorhabdus_B. Next base: position 3,320 of record JBKBTH010000243.1, on the reverse strand, counting down.
TGGCATTACAACGGTGTCGACGACGTGGATCGTGCCGTTCGAAGCAACCATGTCGGCGCCCGTTACGGTGGATTTTCCGCCCTTGGCATCGGTCAGGACAATCTTGTCACCGTCCATGCTGGCTTTCAACGTCGCGCCGTTCAGCGTCTTGACGCTTGCGGTGCCGTTGCCGTCTGCAATCAACTTGGCGAGATCACCCGACTTCACATTGCCGGCGACGACGTGATATTTCAGGAGGCTTGCAAGCTTGTCCTTGCTTTCTGGCTTCAACAAACCGTCAAGCGTTGCCTTGTCCACCTTGGCAAATGCGTCATTTGATGGCGCGAATACGGTGAATGGGCCAGTGCCTGACAATGTTTCGCCAAGTCCGGCTGCAGTTACTGCAGTCACGAGCGTGGATGCCTGTGGGTTGCCCTGGGCAAGTGCGACGATCGTCTTGTCGCCGGTTGCTTCAGTTGCGACCATCGTGTCAGATGCCATTGCGTCGTCCTGTACCACTTCGGTATCGGTCGCCGCAGTTTCGCTGGTTTCGCTGCCCGAGCACGCGGTCAATGCGAGTGCTGACAGGCCAGAAATTAACGTGAGTTTCAAAATCTTCATACTGTGATTCCTTCCAATTGAACCCCTCAATAGGCAGTAACGTGCGAAGTCAGCAGATGGATGCGTGCGCAGTGAAATAAATGTGCTGGGCGCGGAAGTATGCGCGTCGGACGGCTTTGCTTATCGCGGCATTGGGGTTACGGGCGGGGTATGACTGGCCTTGCCCTTACGCTTCGCGATGCGACCGATGCCCTGACGGCGGTAAGCGCGACTCCGCGTCTGGATGCCGAATTATTGATGGCGCATGCGTTGGGAATCGACCGTTCCGCGATGTTGTTGCGGCAGCATGACCTTGATGCGCCTGCGGGCTTTGCGGCGATGCTGGCGCGGCGGGTGGCGGATGAGCCAGTGGCCTATATCACCGGAATGCAGGCGTTTTGGGACCTCGACCTGCATGTGACGCCCGATGTGCTAATCCCGCGTTCGGACAGCGAGACCTTGATTGAGGTGGCGATAGCGGCCTTTGCGGCGGGGAATGCGCCAGCGCGGATTTTGGATCTGGGCACGGGGTCTGGCGCATTGTTGCTGGCGGCCTTGTCGGTGTTTGGGGACGCACAAGGTGTGGGCCTTGATGCCAGCGCGGCTGCTCTGGCGGTCGCATCGGGGAATGCAAAGCGCCTCGGGCTGGAGCAGCGCGCAACCTTCGAGCGCCGCGATTGGACTTTGGAGGGATGGGCCGATGGTCTGGGGCAATTCGACCTCATCTTGTGCAACCCGCCTTATATCGAGGACGAAACCCCGCTTGCCCCCATGGTCGCCCGCCACGAACCCCACAGCGCCCTCTTCGCCGGACCCGACGGTCTGCGCGACTATCGCATACTTTTAAAAACCCTCGAAAAACTGCTAAAAACCAACGGATTCGCGGTTTTCGAAATCGGATTCAACCAGTCAAAAACCGTCGCAAAATTGGGCACCGACGCAGGATTCACCTCCGAATTAACCCACGACCTTTCCGGCAATCCACGCGTCTTGCGCTTTTCGCTTGGAATCACCGAACCGAACCGCTAACGCAATAGAGCATCGCAGCAAAACCCGTAATTTACGTGGCTTTAGCGCGAAGCCGCCCCCAGCGCAGTTGGAAAAATTTACAAGGTCTCGGTCGACTTTGGCGTAACCCAGAGACTGGGTTTTGGGGCTTCCTGCAATATTAAAGTGCTAAAAGAGGACGGGTCAGCCCTGATGAATATCAACAACAGGCAGCAGCAAAACAACAATCGTCGCCGTGGTCGCAACAACAATAATCGCCAGCAGAACAACAACCGCAGCGGTTTCGACTATCAGAACCAGATTGACAATCGTGCGCGCGGAAACGCAGCGCAGATGCTGGAAAAATACAAGAAACTCGCACAAGATGCACAGTTCAATGGCGACCGCGTAAACGCTGAATATCACCTGCAATTCGCCGACCATTATTTCCGCGTCCTCGCCGATTTCCGCGGCCGCCAGGAAGCCCGTCAGGATCAGCAAGGCGAACGTCGTCCCCGTGAAGACAATCGCGAAGACCGCGACGATTGGCAGAATGATGACCGTTCGCAAAATTACGACGATCAAGGCTCCTCCGATGGAATGGAAGCCGATTCCCCGTCGCAAGACGACGGCGACACCGAAGAGCGCGCGCCACGTGAGCAACAACGCGAAAGCCGCCCACGCCGTCCAGAACGGGCCGACCGTAGCGAACGTCCTGCAAATAACCGGAACGCAAGTCGCGGTCCACGCCGTCACCACAGCGAAGAAAAGGACGATGCGCCTGCAGGTCTTGATCTAGCTGTATTGCCGCCGTCGATCGCGATTTCATCGAACGATAGCGATGACGCTGAAGTTGAGAAGCCAGCGCGCAAACCCCGTGCCCGTCGCGTTAAGCCGGCTGGCAATGATGATGTTGCAACTGCTGCGGAATAATCGACGGTCCCGCCGTTAATATTCTGGCAATATTGGAAATTATACCTTCTTGGTGAAATAGTAACCGGGGGGATGATCGATGCGTGCACTTCTGCTTTTTGGGCTAGGCGGTGTGTTTGCAGTCCCGTTGTTCGCCCAATCTGCGTCTATGAACGGCGCCAATCCGGACCAACATTCGGCGCAGGGTGACGTTGCCGTCACCATTTATCAAAATGGCCAAAGCCTGGTGCAAGACACAAGGCGCGTTTCATTGCCTGCGGGTCGGTCCCACCAAGAATTCCCCGACGTGTCCGCGCAAATCAGGGCAGAGACCGTTACCCTCACGGGGCCCGGCATTGGCATTGTTGAGCAGAATTTCGATTATGATTTGCTGACCCCGGCAAAGCTGATGGAAAAGGCCGTTGGGCAGACCATCACATTGTTGCGGACGAACGTTGCCACAGGCGCAGAAACACGTGTCAGGGCCAAAGTTCTTGCCGCAAATGGCGGCGTGGTCCTCCAAATAGGCGATACTATCGAAGTATTGCGTGACGACGGGCTGCCCGTTCGCGTCATCTTTGACAAGGTCCCCCCCAACCTCCGCGCACGGCCGACTTTGTCCGTAACCGTCGAATCAAAAGGCGGGGCAGTTCCCGCTACTCTGACATATCTCACACCTGGCCTGGGCTGGACTGCGGATTATGTAACTTTGTTCGATGATGCAAAGCAGACCATCGATGTTCAGGGATGGGTGACGCTCACCAACAACACCGGAACCGACTACAACAAAGCCAATGTGCTGCTCGTGGCTGGCAACCCTAACCAAGGCGGCGGGCGGCGCA
>JBKBTH010000242.1:0-3674 GCA_046290915.1 Sphingorhabdus sp. | reverse complement strand
GGCCGCGTATCCAACAAGGGTCCGGGCGTTGTATGCCTAAAATTTAATCAGTTATTAATCATTGCCTAAATATTAGGCATTCAACCAATCTGAATTGATGCCCATAAAGGCAGATGGTCAGACGCTTGTTTCGACAACGTCGAAATGTGACTGTCCGCAGCGGTGACGTTCACGTCGTGGCTAACAATTATCCGGTCCAATCGCGCGACGGGCCGCGAGGTGTGGAAGCTTTTGGGCGTCTGCACCAACCGGTGGTGGTGGAACGCAAGTTCGTTCAACGCGCCCCTGTCCGACCATTGGTTGAAATCCCCCATGAGAACGGTCGGCATATAACGCGGGCTGGCGTCGATGGCCGCAAGCAACGCGCGGATTTGCTTGCGCCGCCAAAGTCCGGACAAATCGAGATGCACGCCAATAACGCGCAGCGGATGCCCGGAAATGGACAGTTCCGCCATCACCGCGCCACGTGGTTCAAGTGTTGGCATGTCAATCGGCTGACTATGGCGCACCTCCATACCCTTACGCACCAAGATCGCATTGCCGTGCCAGCCAATGGCGGCGGGACGGAAATGCAGGGGCACGGGCATCCAGGACGTCTCCGCCTCCAGCAGTGCAAGCGGCAGTGCACTGACACGCGCGCCGAACCGGCGATCCACCTCTTGCAGGGTAATGATATCGGCGTCGATTTCCTTAAGCACCGAAACAATGCGTTCCGGATTGCGCCGCTGGTCCAGGCCAACGGCTTTGCGAATATTATAGGTCGCAACCTTTATTGCCTGACTCATCGCAAGTGCACGCGGCTAATTCGCCGGGCCAAAAAACCGGTCAGTCGCACGTGTAGGCAGGCCGTCAATGCTGCGCGTACGCTTTTTCGTTTTGGCGACCCACGCCACCGGATCGGACTGCGCATGATATTTGGTGAGCGTCTCGCGTTCGCGTTCAAACGCCATAAATGGAATGCCCCAGCCGCAGCTGCCCTGAACACTTTCAACATCAATCAGGAAAATCTGCCGCGTGCCGGGCAAGACCGTGAAATGCGCGGCAAGCGCTTCCCATTCGGCGTCCTGCGGCAAAACCGGCCTGCCCCTGCCATAAATCCGCAAGATCAAGGCTGGCCGGTCAAAGTCACAGAACATGATTGTGATGCGCCCGTCGGCGGCCAAATGCGCATGGGTTTCATTGCCGGACCCACCCAAGTCCAGATATGCCACGCGCGTTGGCGACAGCACCCGAAAGGAATCATAACCTTTGGGCGACAGATTGATCCTGCCATCGGCGGCGGCGGTCGCGACAAAAAACACCGGCTGCTTGCCGATCATGTCTATCTGCTTGTCGGTTAGCGCTTCAGTAAAATCGGACATGCTGCGGTTCTGACGGATTAGGTGCGTAAGCGCAACCTAACAGAATGTGCGTTAGCAAGTCATCCCGGGTATCGGAATGCCGAGCGGGCCTTTGCACTTTTTCTTGGGCTTAGGCTGTGGTGCCTCGCCCGCGTTTGCATCATCACCGCGTTCGGACATTCCGCCCATGCCTCCCATGTCGCCCATCCCCGTCATGAAGCTGGCAAAGGCGCGGAAGCGGACCTTTGCCGTCCAGTCGATGTTCCAAACGGCTTTGGGGTCAGCGGGCTTGGGCGGGAACGCAAAGTTTTCTTCAGGCCCATAAGCATTCATGCTGCCGAACATCATCCCGCCAGCCGCTTTCTTGGCCTCGGCAGGAATCGCACAGGTGGTCTGCGATGGTGGCATGACATTCTTCGCTGCTATTTGTCGCGACACTTCAGCGGGTGAAAGCCAGTCCATACCCGTCGCCCCGTCACGATTGTTTGCCGACGTCCACATCACCATGTCGCCGCCCTGCCCCGCATTTTCCATGCCGCCCATCGCCCATGCGGCATAGCCGGTTGCAGTGGGCACAGCGTTCCAGCCCAGGTTAATCGCAGCACCTTGATCGGCAGGATCGACCTGCAACGACGCCATATAATCGTTCATCACCGCAAATTTGATTTCCGGCGTAAATATGCTCGTTACGCGATGCTCCCCGCGCAGCGACGAACCCGATTTGGGTTGCTTGCTGTTTTGGCCGTTTGGCCACCATGCCGCGTTGGCATCCGCCGACGCCGACTTGCTGCCTTGATATCCCCGCATTTGTGGGGACATATTGGCGGGCATTTGCGCGGAGGGCATTTTGGCAAAGTCGATAATGAAAGGCTGGCCCTTGGGCGCATTCACGTGACAGCCCCAAAACATCAGCAGCCGTCCCTTGGGCTTTTCCATGCTGGCTGGGTCATAGCCCCGCTCTGTCTTTGACGGCTTTGCAGGCGTGTCACCGAGCAAAATGACGGACTTGCCCATTTTGACAGCAGGCAAAAAGAAATGCTCCGCGCGTTCGGGTTGCTGCGGCGAAGGCACGGCAGAGGTCAACCGCAAATCGACAACATAATTGTCGCTCTTGCCGCCACCCAGCAAGCTACCCAATCCCGACGACATTCCGCCGCCCATCATCGCGCCCATGCCCATACCTGACATGGTGGACACATCCATCGCGTAGTTCGCCTTAGGCCCCGTCGTCTTCTGGGCAGAGCCCGGAACGGCGGCAATCATGGCGGCAACGGCAGTAAGTGAAGCAAATCGAAACGCAGTACGCATGGTCAAATCTCCCCTTTGTCCGGAACCGCGTTCCGGCCGATGAGCGACCTGATTTGTCTTATGCTTCAACTATATGCTTATTATGATACGAAGCAAGTATTACCCCGCCGTCCCGCCAACCGTGAGCGCACTCACCAATGTCGTTGGCTGCCCGACACCAGCTGGCACGCTTTGACCGCCTTTGCCGCACACACCGATGCCATCATCCAATGCCATATCGTTGCCAAGGCCAATGACCTTGTTCAGCGCGGTTGGGCCATCGCCAATCAATGTCGCGCCTTTGATGGGATCGCCAAGCTTGCCGTCCTTGACCAAATAAGCCTCGGTACAGCTGAAAACGAATTTACCCGACACGATGTCGACTTGCCCGCCGCCAAAGCTTTTGGCGAAGATGCCATTTTTAACGCGACTTAACAGTTCGGCTGGATCGTCATTGCCGCTGCGCATGAATGTATTGGTCATACGCGGCATGGGTGCATGGGCGTAGCTTTCACGGCGACCGTTGCCGGTGGGTGCAACACCCATCAGGCGGGCGTTCATGCGATCCTGCATATAGGCGCGCAAGATGCCGTCTTCGATTAGGACATTTTCCTGAGTCGGCGTGCCCTCGTCATCAATCGATAGCGAGCCACGGCGGTTCATCATTGTGCCATCGTCGACAACGGTGACGCCGGGCGCGGCAACGCGCTGGCCAATCTTGCCGGAAAAGGCACTGCTGCCCTTGCGGTTAAAATCGCCTTCAAGGCCATGGCCCACGGCTTCGTGCAGCAACACACCGGGCCAGCCGGGTCCAAGCAACACAGTCATTTCGCCGGCTGGCGCGGCGACCGAACGCAAGTTGGTCAACGCCTGCGCTAACGCTTCATCAATGGCATGTTCCCATTCATGGTCTTCGAACAATTTGTCGTACAGATAACGCCCGCCAAAACCATAAGTGCCGGTTTCGCGCCGGTCGCCGTCTTGTGCGACGATGCTGACATTCAAGCGCACCAAGGGCCGGACGTCAGTGGCGACGAAGCCATCGGC
>JBKBTH010000241.1:0-3676 GCA_046290915.1 Sphingorhabdus sp. | reverse complement strand
TCGAGGACGGGAATGAGTTGGTCGAGATTATGGCCATCAATGGGGCCGACATAATAAAAGCCAAGCTCTTCGAACAAGGTGCCGCCCATCGCCATGCCGCGTGCGAACTCTTCTGCCTTTGATGCGGCAGTGTAGATGCGGCGCGAAAGCCGTTTGGCGACTTTGCTGGCGAGGCTGCGCAGGCCAAGATATTCGCTGGAGGATACGAGGCGCGATAAGTACGCTGACAGACCACCCACAGGCGGTGCAATCGACATGTCATTGTCGTTGAGGATGACGACCAGACGGTTGCCTGCTGATTGGGCGTTGTTCATAGCCTCATAGGCCATACCGGCCGACATTGATCCGTCACCGATGACGGCGATGGCCTTGCCGGGTTTGCCAGCAATCTTATTGGCGACAGCAAAGCCCAAGGCTGCTGAAATAGAGGTCGAGCTGTGGGCAGCGCCGAACGGGTCATATTCGCTTTCGCTGCGCTTCGTGAAGCCCGAAAGCCCGCCGCCTGTGCGCAAGGTGCGAATGCGGTCGCGGCGACCCGTAAGGATCTTGTGCGGATAGCATTGATGGCCAACGTCCCAGACCAGACGGTCATCGGGCGTATTGAAAACATAATGGATTGCGGTGGTCAGTTCGACAACGCCCAAGCCAGCACCCAAATGGCCGCCCGTTACCGAGACAGCGGAAATTGTTTCAGCGCGCAATTCATCCGCCAGCTGGCGAAGCTGCGACGCGGCAAGGTTGCGAAGGTCCGAGGGCACTTTAACCGTGTCGAGTAACGGCGTGTCAGGGGTATGTGTCATGATGTAAGCTTAGCGGCCTTTTATTGGGCTGTCGAACGGGTAATTGCGCGTTGGTTATCCGCAATCGGCACATTTTCCGCGTACTTCGATGACGGGGCGCACCTCTGCAAATCCCGCATGCTCGGCGGCTGCGCGGACGTTCATGGTTAGCGTGTCGTCATCAATATGCGTGGCAGTGCCGCAGCTATCGCAGATGAGGAAAATGCAGTCGTGTAAACATCCGGGATGCGAATTGGCGAGGTACGCGTTCGCGCTTTCGACGCGGCGGGCAAGGTTGGTGGTCACAAACAGATCCAGAATGCGGTACACGCTATTGGGTGCGACGCGCTTGCCGCGCTTTTGCGAAACAAGATCCGCGATGTCATAGGCCGAAGCCGGTTTTTCAAACGTGGCGAGCACGGCGAAAATGTCTGCCCGCATATCGGTCCATTGTTCGCCCGCGTCGACTAACGCCGATTCGGCGGCATGTGCAAGCGACGCGCCTGCATGCTCGTGATGATTATGAACTGCCATGTCGGTGATGTAGGCTTTGGCAGCCAGCCGGTCAATTGCCCGTCAGGCGGAAGCGCGCAGGTTCAGGAAATGTCCGATTGCCAGGCAAATGACACCAAGCACGGTCCACACGATTTCCATCAGGCCATGTGGTAGCGTCAATGCGCCGCCCATCATGCCGATTCCGGCCGCGCCGACGATTGCAGGCGTATATAAGCCGTGATCCCAAAAGCCCTTACCAAGCGCCAATACGCCGAAGACAATGGCGAGCAACAGGCCAGTTTCGTGGATAATGGGGTCCAGCAAAAACCCGCTCGCGGATGCCAGAAACGCGAGAAAAACCGTGGTTGCCAGGCAATGCAGAAGGCACAGGCCCGCGATGCTTATACCAAGCCCGTCCCACCGCCATCTTTTCCAAACCTGAGTCATGAGAGGGGCCGTACACGGATTCGGATGACGTTACAACATTACATCGCGCAAAATGCAGCTATCGGTGCCGTTTTTGCAACCTAGCTGTGCTTGCAGCTTATGAAAATCAGGGGCATATCGCTCAATATGGATATAGCTCTCAACTCTGGTGCCTCGGTCACCGCGCAAACGTCACGCCCCCAAGCGTTGATTACGTGGCTTATGGCCGTAGCGGCTCTTGTTTTTGCGATGGTGGTTGTGGGCGGGATTACGCGCCTGACTGAGTCCGGACTGTCCATCACGGAATGGAAGCCCATTGCAGGTACCTTGCCGCCATTGAACGAGGCGAGCTGGATATCCGAATTCGAAAAGTACAAACAGATCCCCGAATATACGCAAATCAATGGCCCAGCCGGTATGACGCTGGCCGAGTTCAAATTCATCTATTTCTGGGAATGGGTGCACCGCTTGTTGGGCCGGGTAATCGGTTTGGCATTCGCGCTGCCATTGGCCTGGTTCTGGATGAAGCAGGCTATTCCGAGCGGTTACAAGCCACGGCTTATTGCGCTGCTCGCGCTTGGTGGACTGCAGGGCACCATTGGTTGGTGGATGGTGTCATCGGGCCTGTCCGCGCGCACCGATGTCAGCCACTACCGACTTGCAGTGCATTTGTTGACAGCGCTCACAATTTTGGGTGGCCTTGTATGGACAGCTTTGGATTTGCATGCGTTGACAAAAAATCCGTCGGCAAAGCCCGCACGCGTGACTGGCTTCACGGCGAGTATTTTGGCGATATTGTTCATCCAGTTGCTCTTTGGCGCTTGGGTCGCGGGACTAAATGCCGGTTATGTGTCGAATAGCTGGCCATTGATGAACGACCGGCTGTACCCAGATGGCGTTGATACCGCGAAGGGCGCGCTTTATGCATTGGTGAACGACCCGTATCTTACGCATTTCGTCCACCGCTGGTGGGCGTGGGTCGCGGTGATTGCGCTGGTTGTCATGTCGCGGCGGGTCAAGAAAGCAGGCGTTCGTGCTGCGTCCACGGCTATCCATAGCGCGTTCGGTATCCAGATCCTGCTAGGCATCGCGACCGTGATGACAGGCGTCAACATTGTCCTTGCCGTTTCGCATCAGGCAGTGGGCGCTCTTCTGGTGGCAGCAACGGTCTGGGGCGCGCATGTACTGGGGCGCGAAACGGCGTAAATAGACGACGGTATTATTATACCCGTCGCAAAACCCTTGCTTTTGCTTGACTATTGGCCAGTTCGTCGCCATTGGCACCGCTTCGCGTGCAGGGTCCTTTGCGATTCTGTGCAACTGTAAAATTTCGAAAGGTGTGATTAGCGATGAAAACGCTATCCAGAGTTACGAAATCGATCCGTCCACAGGACGTCGAGAAATCGTGGATCCTCATTGACGCAGAAGGTTTGGTTGTTGGCCGTGTTGCCAGCCTCATCGCCAACATCCTGCGTGGTAAGACCAAGCCAAGCTACACCCCGCACGTTGATTGCGGCGACCATGTTGTCGTCATCAATGCGGACAAGGTGAAGTTCACTGGTAAGAAGCTGACCGACAAAGTCTATTATCGTCACACCGGTTACATCGGTGGGATTAAGGGCATCACTGCTGGCAAGGTACTTGATAGCAAGTTCCCTGAGCGCGTGCTTGAAAAGGCCGTTGAGCGCATGGTTCCACGCGGTCCATTGGGTCGTGCCCAAATGCGCGCGTTGCATTTGTATAACGGTACCGAGCATCCGCATGCCGGCCAACAGCCAACGACGCTCGACGTCGCTTCCATGAACCGCAAGAACAAGGTGGGTGCATAATGTCCGAAACTGCAAATTCGCTCGCTGATCTCGAAACATTGGGCGCCGACGTTCAGGCACCAGCACAGATCGCTGCTGTCGTTCGTGAACAGGAAATTGATGCGCAAGGTCGCGCTTATGCAACTGGCCGTCGTAAGGACGCGGTTG
>JBKBTH010000240.1:0-3688 GCA_046290915.1 Sphingorhabdus sp. | reverse complement strand
CTACCGCATCGGTCCGCATGATGATATTTACGACACCCGCAATCGCGTCGGACCCATATTGCGCGGCTGCGCCGTCCTGCAATATTTCAATCCGGGATACAGACGGCAGCGGGACAAAGTTCAAATCAGGTGCTGCGCCGCCTTGATATGGCCCGGACAGCACCGCCAGATTGGCCGTGCCATGCAAGCGCTTGCCATTCACCAATACCAATGTGTGGTTGGGCGACAGCCCACGCATTCTGATCGCCAATGTCTCATTGGCAAGGTCGAAACCGACAGGCTGAATGTTGAGCGAAGGTACTAAATTTGAAAGAACATTGCCTAACTCGGCTCGCCCATCGCGGGACAGTTCTTCGCCATCCAAAATCGTCACTGGCACAATGCTGTCGCTCGCGCGCTGGCCCTCACTTCGGGTGCCCGTAACCACAATATCATTTGCCGCCGCATCGGCTTCCGGATCGACGGGAACTGGCGCAGTTGAGACCGCAGCAGCAGTCATGATAAGCAGTATATTCATTGATATTCCCAAATTTAGGTAATGGGCGCATCGAACGTAAAATACGCGCAAAGGACCGCTGGCTGCGTTGTCAGAAGAGTGGAAGACTGTCCCTTAATATTGGTGTCAAATTAACACCATTTCGGCGCGGGGTTGCTTCGCCAAATGGGCCGGATATCGCGTTATTTCCGCTTCGTGGATCTGCTTCAAACGCCCGATTTTGCGGTCGTCAAATTGATGAGCAAACGCTTGTAATGGAATTCAGCTTGTCGAGGTTCGACCGCGCAGCAGGCTTAACCCTAACAGGCTGAACACAGCGACTGCGCCCAAATAATAGCCCACCCACTCTAATCCGGACGCTGACAGCTTCAGCGCGATATTTGGTGATAATGCGCCACCCAATATTCCAGCGGCATTAAAACAGATCGAGATTCCCGTATATCGGACATTTGTGGGAAACAATGAGGGAAGCCATGCACCGAGCGGACCGTAAACCAGGCCCATCACGAATAGCAGTCCGGACAAGTAAGCACCGGTCAATGCAATGTCTCCGCTACCAAGCAGAGGGGCAGTCAGAAAACTGGCCACAAATGCCAGAATGCAACCCCATGCCAGCACTGTAATCGGGCTCGATTTATCCGCCCAATAGCCTGAAACGATGATCCCTAAGCCCATGAATAGAATAGCGATCAATTGAATACCGAGGAAATCTTCACGGGCGATTCCCAGTTTCGTTGTGCCGTATCCCAATGAAAACGCCGTTGCGATATAGAAGACGGTGAAACAAGCAGTAGCCGCTAAGGTGCCGCCGAGGAGCTGGCGTCGGTGGTGCCGGACTACATTGGCAAACGGTAAGCGCACAGGTAGCGTTTTCGCACGCGCATCTTCGAAAGCAGGCGTTTCAGTCAGCTTTAAGCGCATCCACATGCCGATGCCAATCAACACAGCGCTAGCTAAAAACGGGATACGCCATCCCCAATCCCTGAAGTCGGCGTCCGTTAGCGTAAGCCCAAGCACCAGAAATATGCCGTTGGACAATATGAAGCCAATAGGCGCTCCAAGCGCCGGGAACATGCCATAGCGTGCCTTTTTCCCTTCAGGCGCATTCTCGACCGCCAGCAGGGTCGCACCGCCCCATTCGCCACCCAAGCCAAAGCCCTGAAGAAAGCGCAACACGCACAGTAACGCAGGCGCGATCCAGCCAGCCACGGCATAGCTCGGCAAAAAGGCAATGAAGACGGTCGAACAGCCCATGATCAAAAGCGACCAGATCAATGTTGCCTTGCGACCTAAACGGTCGCCGTAATGGCCGAATACCGCTGCGCCGATCGGTCGCGCAATAAATGCCAGCGCGAAAGTCAGCCAGCTCTGCAGTAACTGCGCCTCAGGGCTTGCAGTGGGAAAAAACAACGGGCCGAATACTAAAGAAGCGGCTGTTGCAAAAATATAAAAGTCGTAAAATTCAATTGCAGTGCCCGCTATAGAAGCACCAAGAACCCGCTTATGATAGCCTTTTTCCGTCATGCTCAGGCTCTTGCACTGTTGCGGGTCTCATGAAAGTTGGAATGGAACCATTATAGAAGTGATGCGATGTTTTTTGCGCAATGCCACAACATGGATGCCAGCTATCAACTAGCTGCGCGCTAAGATTAAACGACAGGCACCAGATATCGCACCTGCAACACCTTAAGCGCGCTGCCTAATCCAAGATCAACAGATTTTAGTCCAGCAATTCGGCGGGCACTTTTCCGCCATTGGCCGCGAGTTCACGCATGACCGCCTTGTGCAGCCAGATGTTCATTTCGGCGCTACCTTCAAGTTCCCCAGTGTAACCCAGTTCCATCGCTAGATCCTTACGTTCCTGCAGCGATGCATCCATTCCGAGTAGCTTCATCAGATCGACAATCGAGGTTCGCCAGTTCAAATCTTTTCCGGCCGCCATCTCTTCCAAGTTGGCAATGACATCTACCTCAGCAATCGCAACCGGCGCAGCTGCAACGGGTGCGGCGGTTGCCGTGGTCGGCGCAACGGGAGCGGCGGAGACAGGTGTAGCTGCCACGGCTTTCTTTCCGAAAATGGCGTCTTTAATCGTGCTGAAAATGCCCATGATCTTCTCCTTAGATACCATCTCGGCAGAGAATCGCACCGAGCCCAAACAGTATAACTTGATTTGGTGAAATTGCAGAGGAAGAACGTCCCCTTGGACGCCGCGAGAAGCAACATTTTACGTTACGGATCCTGTAAGCATGTTGCAAAAAACCGCAATGTGGCGCACCTTCAAATAGATCGGAGGAGGCACATTATGGACATCGCGAGCATCTTAAAACAAACCGGCGCAATTGGTCAGGTCGCACAGCAATTGGGCGTTAATGAACAGGTAGCAGAAGCAGGCGCTGCGGCATTGCTGCCCGCGATTTTAGGTGGCTTCAAAAAAACGACGCAAGCACAACCAGATGGCCTCGGCGGACTTGGCGGCTTGCTGGGCCAACTTGGCGGCGGCGGACTTTTTGACGCCGTAGTCTCTCCTGAACCGACGCCCGTTGAAAAGGGCAATGATGTCCTTGGCCAAATTTTCGGGACCAAAGATGTGAGCCGCAGCGTTGCCGGAAATGCCGCGGCACAAACAGGAATTGACCCTGCCCTTTTGAAGAAGATGCTGCCCATATTGGCTATGTTGGTTGCCGGCTATCTCGCGAAGCAAAACGGCAGCGCTGAAGGCGGCGGATTGGGCGGCATGCTTGGAAATATTCTGGGGGGCGCGCTTGGCGGAGGTAAGGCCCCGGCTTCTGCAGCAGGCGGTTTAGGCGGAATTGGTTCGTTGCTTGATATGGATGGCGACGGCAATCCGCTCGACGACATCATCAATATGGCAGGCAAATTTGCGCGGTAGCATTTCCATAATCAGCGCGACTTTGCTGGCGTGTAGCGAATATTTGCCTTTCCGGTCACATCGACGGGCAGGAACAATCCGGAACCTGTAACCATGACAGTGCCATGGCTGACGTTATCGACTTGTGCGGACAGGGTAAAATCGCCTTCGCGGCGTTGCGAAATGGCTTTCTTTGCGGCGAACAGGACTTTTTCATAATCCTTGTTAAAGTCCTCTGTCAGCGCTGCGTTGATCTCGGCCAAAACCTCCGCGTCCGAGAATAAAGAAATGAGCAAATTAACTGCTTGGCTGTCAGTGCGCGC
>JBKBTH010000239.1:0-3689 GCA_046290915.1 Sphingorhabdus sp. | reverse complement strand
AAGGCAGCTTTTGCACTGCCGGCATTCTGGCGTGTACAATGGAATAACATGATCGCCGGGCTTTACGCTGGTCACACCAGCGCCGACTTCGCGGACTATGCCTGCGCCTTCATGGCCAAGCACGCTTGGGAATATCCCCTCACTGTCAAAGCCATCAAGCGTATAGGCATCTGTATGGCAAATGCCGGTCGCCATGATCTCGACCAAGACCTCGCCGGCCTTGGGCCCCTCAAGATCAAGCTCGACAATCTCAAGCGGCTTCTTCGCTTCAAATGCAACAGCTGCGCGGGTCTTCATTTTGGTGGGGTCTCCTAAACTTATTCAATGCGTTGGGCGTGTTGCGCCTGATTATTTGAATACGATCGTGCGATTGCCGTTCAACATCACGCGGTGTTCGAGATGAAGTTTGACGGCCCGCGATAGGACCCGGCTTTCGGTATCCTGTCCCTGCGCAATGAGATCGTCAACGGTATCGGCATGGTCAACGATCGACACGTCTTGGGTAATGATTGGCCCTTCATCGAGGTCCGCCGTCACATAGTGGGCGGTCGCGCCGACCATTTTAACACCGCGCTCATGTGCGCGGTGATATGGCTTTGCACCCTTAAATCCGGGCAGAAAGCTGTGATGAATGTTGATAACGCGCCCATCAAGCTTGCGGCAAAGCTGGTCCGAAAGAACCTGCATATAACGTGCGAGGATGACGAGATCGACGTTTTGCTCTTCCACCATCGCAAGCAGCTTGCCTTCCTGCTCAAGCTTGGTTTCGGGTGTCACGGGCAAATGGTGGAATGGAATGCCTTCATGTTCTGCGCGGCGCTGCCAATTTTGGTGATTGGAAACGATGCTGGTTATTTCCATCGGCAGCCGGTTGGTTGCAGTGCGGTAGAGAAGGTCGTTCAGGCAATGGCCGCCTTGGCTGACCATGATCATCGCACGCAATTTTTTGCGTAAATCGTGAATGCGCCATTCCAGCCGGAACGCCGTTGCAACAGGCAGGAATGCGGACTCAAAGCTTTCCGTCGTCGTATCAGCAGGGCAATTAATGGCGATCCGCATGAAGAACCGTCCGGTTGTCTCATCGCCATATTGCGAGCTTTCGACGATATTGCAGTCCTGGCTGGCGATCGAATTGGCCACCGCTGCAACGATACCTTTACGGTCGTCGCAAACTATCAACAGTACAAAATCTGCCCCCATGCGCATTATCAATCCTTACTTCGCGAAACGTGTGACCGCGTAGCCGTGCAAATCTACGCTATCCATTGCTCTCATTCATATATTAGGTCTTCTAATCGCAACATGTAGATGAAGTGATTGGTCGGGGAATTTAATTTACCAATCACGAAAATTTGGTCAGTTGCTTGAGGGGGACTCCAGTTTCAGTCTTGCCAGTGGAGAATTGGGACCCCCGCAATGTCGGGGAATGGTTGAGGGGGAAGTAAATTGAAAACTTGTCTAAAAATTACAACAGCTGCGTTTGTACTTGCATCACTTGGTGCGGGCGCGGCGCCAGCATTCGCGCAAGATGCGGCCGCAGAAAATGACCGTGGCATTAAAGACATCGTTGTAACAGCGACCCGGCGCGAAGAGTCGGCTAACCGCGTGCCGCTTGCGATTACTGCCTTAGGCGGTGATACGCTCAGCGATCTCAATATTACCAAATTCGACAAGTTGATCGAATATCTTCCCAACGTCCGCTCGGCGTCGCGTGGGCCCGGAGCATCTTCCATCTTTATTCGTGGTCTGTCGACGGACTCGCCGGGTCTTCAGATTGCCGGCACCGCCGGTGCGCAGCCGACCGTCGCGTTGTACATCAACGATGCGCCAGCGTCGCTCGTGGGACGCAACCTTGATCTTTATGCGGTTGATCTCCAGCGCGTCGAAGTGCTGGCAGGTCCGCAGGGCACTCTCTTCGGCGCGAGCGCGATGGGCGGTGCGGTTCGCTACATCACCAACAAGCCTGATACGAGCGAATTCCATGCTGGCTTCAACTCGAGCTACGCCTTCACCAAGGGTGGTGAAGAGAGCATCGCTGGTGACGCATTCATCAATATCCCTATCGTTAAGGACAAGCTGGCAATCCGCGCTGTGTTTTATACCGACCAGCAGGGTGGCTATATCGACAATGTTGCAGGAACTTTCCAAATGCCATTCAACGGCAATGTGGGCGTTGCTGGAAAGTTGCCGACGGGCAACCCACTGTTGGTAATGCGCGCAATTCAGTCGTGCCAAGCTACTGCAACTACGGTGGTTCCGAATTGCACAGGAAGCCTTTACCGCGCGCCGACGCGTCAGACGATCAACAATGACGCATTTGTAGAAGATAACTATAACGACGCCACAT
Organism: Sphingorhabdus sp.; assembly: GCA_046290915.1. Taxonomy (GTDB): domain Bacteria; phylum Pseudomonadota; class Alphaproteobacteria; order Sphingomonadales; family Sphingomonadaceae; genus Sphingorhabdus_B. The sequence goes on along the minus strand of JBKBTH010000239.1, from coordinate 1,342 downwards.
ATCGTGGCGGCCGTATCGCGCTGACATGGAACATCACCGACGACTGGTCGCTTGATCTCATGCACGTGCGCCAGGAACTCGATACCGACGGCGTGTTTGACTTTGAACCCGATGTTGGTGACCTTAAGGTTACCAAATTCAACGACAACTCGCTCAGGGACAAGGTCAACCTGTCGACTTGGGCTGTCAACGGCCGCTTGGGCGCTTTGGATCTGATTTATACCGGTTCGTTCATGAAGCACCGCGCGACTCAAGTCGCCGATTACGCGGGATATTCGAATATCGGGCTTTATCTGCCTTATTATGAGTGTGACCGTGGCGTTTATTACACCGCGGCTTATAACGGTAATATCGGCAATACGTGCTACGCACCGAGCAAGAGCTATCAGGTTCGTAACAAGACCGAGCGTATGACGCACGAGTTCCGCGTAACGACGCCTGTTGACAAGCGCATTCGCGGTACATTTGGTTTGTTCTACGACGAGAACAAGTTGTTCGACAATACCGACTGGTCATATCTGCAAGAAGCTGCCGGATTCATCTACCGCCGCGCACCAAACGCTTCAGTAGATGCCAATGATACCAGCGTTCGGCCTGTTAAGGTCGGCTTTTTCAATGATATCCAGCGCAAGGATAAGCAGTTCGCGGCTTATGGCGAAGCGTCGTTCGATATCATCCCTGAAAAGCTGATCCTCACGGGTGGCCTGCGTTATTATAACGAAAAAGCATCGATCAATGGTTCGTCAAACGGAAGCTTCGGCGGCGCTCGCGGTGTTTACAACGCTGCTACGGGAACCTATTCGGCTGCTGCTACACCAGTCACGCTTTACAATGTCAGTGCCAACCTAAATCAGCTTTATGCCGATGCTTCACCTGCAAAATATACTGGCGTGTTGTACAAGGCCAACCTGACCTATCGTATTGGTGAAGGCTCGCTGGTGTACGCTACCTATTCGGATGGTTTCCGTCCGGGTGGTTTTAACCGTCGCCCCTGCCGCGTTCCGAGTGCGATTTGCCCGACCAACGCTGACTTTGTCCGTCTTGGTACGTACATACCGGACAAGGTGCAAAATTATGAAGTTGGCGGGAAGTTCTCGCTGCTTGATCGGCGTTTGCAGGTCAACCTTGCTGCGTATCAGATCGACTGGAGCAACGTCCAGATTACCGTATTCGACCAGAACATCTCGAACCAGACATTCACCACAAACCTGGTTGATGCCCGGATCAGGGGTCTGGAGGGTGATATAACTTGGCGCACAACGCCTGAACTGACGTTCAACAGTGCGTTCTCTTACAATGACTCGGAACTGACAAAGTACCGGAAAAATACGACAGTGATCCG
>JBKBTH010000238.1:0-3694 GCA_046290915.1 Sphingorhabdus sp. | reverse complement strand
AGCTGGCTATCCAGCGACCAACCATCGACGGCGTCAATCTTCTCCTGAAGCGTGCCCATCTCATCCATGAGCGCATCAAAATCGGCATCTTCGGGTGGATCACCCATGATTGTCGATATCTCGTTGAAGCGATCAACAAGGTCGGCAACCGCACGAACGCCGTCCATGACGTTTTCCTTGACCGTTTTGGTTGGATCAAGCTCTGGTTCCTGCGCAAGATAGCCAACGCGGATATGTTCACCAGGCCAAGCTTCACCCGTATATTCTGTATCCATTCCCGCCATGATTTTCATCAGGGTGGATTTACCCGTGCCATTTGGCCCAACGATGCCGATCTTCGCGTCCGGATAAAATTGCAGATTGATGTTGTTGAGGACGGGCTTGCTTGCGCCGGGGAAGGTTTTGGTCATTCCCTTCATTACGAAGCTATATTGGGCTGCCATGGGGTTTAATTCCTGTGTTGCATTACTTTTGATTTGGCCGCTTCCCTAGCTATCTGCGCGTTTGCCCGCAAGGTGGGATTGCAAATCCCAACGATGCGGTTAAGCCTTCAGCCCATGAAGAAAAACATCCTATTGCTCGCCGCAGCCTCTACGCTGTTCCTTTCGCCCGCCCTCGCATTGGGTGCCCCTGCCTCGCCCGACAGCACTTCAGTCGCATCAATACGCGATAAGGCCTTGGAGGGTGACAGTTTCGCATATGACATAGCCGAAGGACTCACGACCGAAATCGGTCCACGGCAGGGTGGTACGGAAGCTGAAGCACGCGCACGCGCTTGGGCGGTGACCAAATTGAAGGCACTTGGTTTTGATAATGTCCGCATCGAAGAATATCAGATGCCCACATGGGTGCGCGGCGACGAAACAGCGTCTATTATAGCGCCGTTTCCGCAGAAGCTTGCGGTAGCCGCATTGGGCAACAGCGGCAGCACAGGTGAAGCTGGGCTTGAAGCCGAAATTGTATATTTCCCGACGATTGATGATCTGCGCGCCGCGCCCGATGGCAGCTTGAAGGGCAAGATTGCCTTTGTCAGTCACAATATGAAAGCGACGCAGGATGGCAGCAGCTACGGCGCATTTGGCCCTGCCCGCTTTGTCGGTCCGAACATCGCCGCGAAAAAAGGCGCCGCGGCAATTGTTATTCGTTCGATCGGAACCGATTATCATCGCAACCCGCACACAGGGAACACCAATTTTGAACCCGGTGTAACGCCCATTCCTGCAGGCGCACTGTCGATACCGGACGCGGAAAATCTAGAGCGTATGATTGCACGCGGCAAACCCGTGCGTATGAAACTGAAGCTGACTCCGCAAAATGTTGGGATGCAGACATCTGGAAATGTTCTTGCCGAGGTCAAGGGTTCCAACCCTGATCTCCCGATGATTGTCATCGCCTGTCATATTGACAGTTGGGACCTTGGAACTGGCGCAATTGATGACGCGGCAGGTTGCGGCATCATTGGCGCGGCAGCAAAGCATCTGAAATCGATGGGCCAACCCAAGCGCACCGTTCGGCTCCTTTGGGCTGGTGCCGAAGAAGTCGGCATTTGGGGTGGCCGCGACTATGGCGAAAAGCACGCCACCGAGCCACACGCTTTGGCGATGGAATCTGATTTCGGTGCTGGCAAAGTCTGGGCCGTGGATTTCCGCTTCCCCGAAAGCGCGTCTGCGCTTCGCACTCAGATCGTATCTGCACTCGCGCCATTGGGTGTGGTTCCGCGCAAGGAAGTAGCAGGCGGCGGCGCCGATGTTGGCGCGATCATTGCCGCACAGAAATTGGGCATCATAGATTTGCAGCAAGATGGCACAAAATATTTCGACCTCCACCACACGCCCGACGATACGCTCGACAAGATCGACAAAGCCGAACTGCGTCAGAACGTGGCAGCATGGGTTGCGACCTTAGCGCTCGTCGCAAATTATGACGGCGAGCTGAAGCCAGAGGCAGCACGTTGAAGCAAGCCTTCGTCTTGGCTCTTATGCTTATGGTTGGGGGCTGTGGTGTCACGCCCCCAACCGAAGCGGGCAAGACTGACCTGGCGGACACGCCAGAGGACGCGCAAAAAAAGGAGCTGGCTGAGCAGAAGCTGACAATCGAGCAGGCTGCGGAAGAAGCAACAAAACTGATTGAGGCCGACGCTAAGGCTGAAATTGATGCAGCTAATGCAGATGGCGGCGCTGCGCAGTAACCAAGTCGCAGCCTCCTGTGCTTTATTGAGGATCGATCAAAATGCGACGCATTTCGCTCATTCATCGCTTGAGCTTGCCGGGCAGCCATATCGACCTCGTTCGTCCAGCCTAGATATCGCGCACAAATATGCGTCTGTATTGTACTGAAGGGTGCGTCAGACCGCTGCGCGTGCGCTGCTGTAGCCTCGTGTAATCACAGTGCCTAGTTCATCTTTGGAACGCATTGGCTGCTCCGCTGGTTCTGACTTGCATGTCACACTGCAAGGCTCCCGAACGCTGGTTAACTTGGGCAGAACTGCCACGGACCATCTGGACGATAGTCATCCTTCCTTTTTATTGCTTGGCATTGTCTCGGGTGGCCAAAGGCGATTTGCGACCGCTGCTGTTTCTTCCCGGTTTTGGCACCACCGACAATTCGACGCTGATCTTGCGCCGATATTTCTCGTTTCTGGGCTACCGCGTACATGGCTGGGAACTTGGCCGGAACCTTGGCGCGAAGACAATTGGCTTGCATAACGAGCTTCTGATTGCACGGCTCGACGACCTTTACGCGAACGAACGGCAACCCATAACATTGATAGGATGGAGCATGGGCGGGATAATGGCGCGCATGATCGCGCGTGTTGATCCCGTCAAAGTGCGACAAGTCATATCACTCGGCGCGCCGTTCGCCGGCAATCCGTTCTCAAACAATTTGTGGCAGGTCTATGAACATTTGAGTGGGCACAGCCTAAGTCACCCGGTTGCACTGGCGCAGATTGCACAGAGCAAGCTTCCATTGCCGGTTCCCGCCTGTTCGCTCTATTCAAAAAGCGATGGCGTTGTCGCATGGCAGGCTTGCCTTGAGCCGGATGAAAGCTGTGCTCAAAATGTCGAAGTGCATACCCCGCATTGCGGCTTTGGCTTTGACCCGCGGGTACTGCGTGAGGTTGCGAAAATGCTGGCAATGGCATGAAGCAATGATCTGCCCGATGCTCAAATCAATCTAGCGCATTATAGGGCGCTTTTCTGCCAAATCATTACGCACGGTAACGGCCGCGACACCGCCCTCACCCATCGCATGGCTGATTTGGTCCAAGCCAAGAACGACATCGCCGGCGGCATAAATGCCCTCGATGGACGTACGCTGATGCGAGTCCACAATAACTGAACCTTCCTCGTCGCATTTAACACCCGCCATCTGCGCGAGGAGATTGTTCACGTCTGAACCAAGCGCTGGATAGATGCTGTCAAAAGAAAACGGCTCACTTCCGGCTTTTCCCAAAATCTGGTCGCCTACAATTTCCTCTATGGTAGCAGGACCATCAACACAGACGATGCCATATTCATCGGCTTTGGCGCGTGCGGCTTCGTCAAGATTGTGGTGTTCATCCGGCGCGACAAGAGTGACGGACTTCGTGTATCCACGTAAAAAAGCTGCCTCGGTAACGCCACGGTCCCCAGTGCCAATGACCGCCACATTTTTGTCGGTGACCTCATAGCCATCACATACGGGGCAATAACGT
>JBKBTH010000237.1:0-3695 GCA_046290915.1 Sphingorhabdus sp. | reverse complement strand
GCCATATCCTCGGGGGTTCCAATGCGCGGGAACGGGATATTTTTGCCAACCGCATCGGCATGGTCACGCGCCGCTTTGTTCATGTCGGACTGGAATGCACCTGGCGCAATGCCCGACACAAGAATGTTGTCCTTGACCAGCTCGGCGGCCAAACGGCGCGTCAAATGAATGACCGCAGCCTTTGATGCCTGATAGCTGTAAGTTTGCCACGGGTTGATGCGCAGGCCGTCAATCGATGCGATATTGATGACCTTGCCGGGCCGGTCAAATGTCGCCGCCGCTTTCAATTGCGGGTGCAACGCTTGAGTCAGGAAGAACAAAGATTTGACGTTCAGGTCCATGACACGGTCCCAACCGGCTTCGGGGAATTGACCAAAGTCAGCGCCCCATGCCGCGCCTGCATTGTTGACGAGGATGTCGACCTTCTCCTCACGCTCGGCAATTTGCGCGGCGAGTGAAAGGCAACCATCGACCGTCGATAGATCGCAGGGCAAGCCAATGACTTTGTCACCGAACTCAGCGACAGTTTCTTCGATCTGGTCGATCTTGCGCGCGCTGATGTACACGCGCGCTGCGCCAGCTTTGAGATAGCCCTCGACAATCATCTTGCCGATCCCGCGCGAGCCGCCGGTGACCAGGGCAACGCGGCCATTGAGGTTGAATAAGGTTTGAATGTCCATTTGCGGTGTCCTTTTAATAACCGTTCATCGTCGCCACGCGGTCTGCGTGATAATATGCATCGCCGAAAAATTCGTTCAAACCGCGATCGCGCTTCATATAGAGGCCGATGTCATATTCGTCGGTCATACCAATGCCACCATGCATCTGCACGCCTTCGCGTACGGCCAGATTGCACGCGAGGCCGGCTTTCGCCTTTGCTGCCGCGACATAGATCTCCGCCTTGGCATGGCCTTCATCCATCAGCGATTGCGCCTTGAGCACAATCGAACGCGCGCCTTCCATCTCGCCATAGAGATGCGCGGCGCGGTGCTGAAGCGCCTGAAACTCGCCAATGACGCGGTCGAATTGTTTGCGGGTTTTGAGATAATCGAACGTCATGTCCATCGCGCCAGTGCCAACGCCAACCATTTCAGCAGCAGCACCAACACGGCCAGCATCAAGCATCTTGGAAAGCACGGCCCATCCGCCATCGACTTCGCCAATCACGGCGTCGGCATCAACCTGAACGCCTTCCAGTTTCACATGTGCGGCCATGGCGGAGTCCACAAGGCGTGCAGCCTCCATCGACAGACCTGCCGCATCCTTGTCTACGGCGAACAATGTCAGGCCGTCGGTCTCTCCTGCAGCGCCTGCGGTCCGTGCGGCAACAATCAGCATGTCCGACGACGCGCCTTGCACGACAAATTGCTTTTGCCCGGTCAGTTTGAAACCATTGCCACTGCGTTCCGCAACGCAGGCGATTTTTTCGGGCCGGTGCTTCACGCCTTCTTCAATCGCAATGCCGATAACCGTTTCGCCCGCCAAAATTCCTGGGAACCAGCGGTCACGCATCGCCTTGTCCGCGAGCTTCAACGCCTCGACAGCGGCAACCGATGTCGTCAGGAATGGCGAAGGTGACAGGTTGCGGCCAATTTCTTCAAGCACGATTCCAGCCTCAATCTGGCCCATGCCCATGCCGCCTTCTGCCTCGGGAATGAGGATGCCCGTAAAGCCCATTTCGGCAAATTGCTTCCACAGGCCGTGGCTGAAACCATCCTTGCAGCCCATGTCGCGAAACTTGCGGAAATGGGTGACGGGCGCTTCGCTCGCCATGAAATCACGCGCGCTGTCGCGCAGCATGTTCTGGTCGTCGTTTAAGGTCATTGCCATGGTCTTAAGCTCCCGGCATTTCGAGAATGCGTTTGGACACGACGTTCAGCATCACCTCGCTGGTGCCGCCCTCAATCGAGTTTGCTTTGGTGCGCAACCAGTTGCGGGCCTTTGACCCGCCATTGGAGCGTACGCTTTCCCACTCAAGCGCTTGGCTCCCGCCAATCGACATCACCAGTTCGTTGCGCTTTTTGTTCAGCTCGGTCCCGACATATTTCATCAGGTTGGAATAGGCCGGATGGGCCTTGCCGGTTTTCCATTCGTCCATAAACCGTTCGCCATGCGCACGGAAGGTCAGGTTTTCGACATCGAACAGAGCCATTTGCGCGCGCAGCACAGGCTCTTCCGATAACACAGCTTTCATCGCTGCACCGATGGAGGTTACGCCACCATCGCCGCCCATGCCCGAAATCATCTCGCGCTCATGCCCGAGCAGATATTTCGCGACATCCCAGCCACGACCCGCTTCGCCAACAATCTGGTTCTTGGGCACGACGACATTGTCGAAAAATGTTTCGCAGAAGGGCGAGTTGCCCGAAATCAGCTTAATTGGCTTGGTCGTAACGCCCGGCGTTTTCATGTCGAACAACAGGAAGCTGATACCCTGATATTTGTTGGTCTTGTCGGTGCGCACAAGACAGAAAATCCAGTCGGCCTTGTCCGCATAAGACGTCCAGATTTTCTGGCCATTGACGACCCAATGGTCGCCCTTATCTTCGCCAAAGGTCTGCATGGATACAAGGTCGCTGCCTGAGCCGGGTTCGGAGTAGCCCTGACACCAGCGGATTTCACCGCGCGCGATCTGGCCCATATAATGCACCTTCTGCTCTTCAGTCCCGAACTTCAGCAAGGCTGAGCCAAGCATCCAGATGCCGAAGCTGTTTAGTGGCGAACGGCAACCAAGCTTTGCCATTTCCTGACGCAACACTTTGGTTTCCTGCGGGCTGAGACCTGCGCCACCATAAGCTTTGGGCCAATCAGGCACGGTGTAGCCCTTGGCCACGCAGCGCTCCAGCCAAAGCTTCTGCGCTTCCGATTGGAAAACAAAATTACGTCCGCCCCAGCAAACATCTTCGTCACCCTTTGCAGGGGTGCGCATTTCAGCCGGGCAGTTTTCCTCCAGCCAGGCGCGTGCTTCGGCACGGAAAGTTTCAAGGTCAGACATCATGCTCTCCTGATTTAATTGCGTGATGAATTTTTGGGCTGTCACACGCCGAAACGCAAGCGCTTATAAATGAATAAAGAATGCCGTAACGTCATTTGCATCGCGATTGACAGGCCGTAAAGCGAGCCTAGCATAGTGACCGGAGACAGGAGAGAAATAGCGTGCGATTCGACGGACAAAGACCTGCTTCGCGCCGCGTCATTTAACTTTCCATGGCCACAGCAGTAGCACTTCCCCGATCGTTGAAGATCATGCATGGTCTAGGCTCAGTCGCCTACGGCGTGAAGGACAATGGCTTTTCGGTTTTCCTGCTGATTTTCTATAATCAAGTGCTTGGCATTGACGCAGGCATTGTTGGCACTGTCATTATGGCCGCGCTGATTTTTGACGCCTTTGCCGACCCGATTATTGGCGAGCTTTCCGACCGCACGCAAAGCAAATGGGGCAGACGCCTGCCTTGGTTATACGCAGCGGCCATTCCGCTTGGTATCATTTGGCTCTTGCTATGGCATCCGCCCGCAATGGGGCAAACGGGCACAATCATCTGGCTGTTCTGCACCGCAGTCTTGGCGCGCACACTGGTTGCAATGTGCGAGGTGCCATCCATCGCGCTCGTCCCCGAACTCACGGGCGATTACGACGAGCGCACGCGGTTGATGCGTTATCGTTTCCTGTTTGGCTGGGCCGGCGGTTTGCTGAT
>JBKBTH010000236.1:0-3709 GCA_046290915.1 Sphingorhabdus sp. | reverse complement strand
TAAGCGGTCTGAACATGGCGATCTTGCAGCCGACGCATATAGCGACGCAGTTGCTTTTCGATTCGCTCGGCGGCACGATCAAATGCGACATGGGCGTCTTGCGCCTCGCCTCTGCCTTTCAGAACGAGGCCTTGCATCACGTGCATAACGATGTCGCTGGTAAAGCCGTCATGCGGTGCGCGGCCAAATGTCGCATGCGCGGATAACGCTTTTGAAAAATACTTTTCGGCAATGGATCCTAGCCGTGTTTCCACATGGGTCTGGAGTGCTTCACCGGTGTCGACCTGATGTCCTGAAACCCTGATGTCCAATGCCTGTCTCCTTTGTTAAAGCGATGACCCCGTTTGGAGCCAAAGCGCGTCGTTAATCTTTGCTATAAAATCCGCATGTCGCGCCAGTTCTTCTGCCGAAGCAGTATGCGCACGGGCGGGCCTGAAAATTTTCGTTATCTGAACGCTTCCGACGTCTGTTTGAGCCACCGCGCTATCAGAAATATCATCAACGGCGAGGCCAAGCCCGATTTGGCGGCCACCCGTCAACTCAATATACAATTGCGCGAGTAGCTCTGCATCCAACAAAGCGCCGTGCTTGACGCGGTGGCTACGGTCGATGCCATAACGCGTGCACAGCGCATCCAAAGACAGCTTGGCACCGGGATTTTTGACGCGTGCCAATGCGACGGTATCCACCATCCGGTCCATCGAAACTGCCGTGCGGCCGCAATATTGCAGCTCGTGGTTTAAAAAGCCAAAGTCGAAACTCGCGTTGTGCGCGACAAGCGGGCTGTCCCCGAGGAACGCAAGCAACTCGTCTGCCTTTTCCGCAAAGACAGGCTTGTCGGACAAAAATCGGTCGGAAAGCCCATGCACTTGCTCAGCGGCAGCGGGCATTGGGCGAAGTGGGTTGAAATATGCGTGATAATGATTGCCGGTCATGACCCGGCCGATCATTTCAATGCAGCCGATTTCGACCATGCGATCCCCAGTTGCGGGGTCAAATCCAGTCGTTTCTGTATCGAATATAATTTCACGCATTCTATGATGAGATGTGAGCCTGTTTGCAGCCTTATGCAAGACCCGCGCGCAGCTTTTTGACAAGTGTACGCACATCGTTCCGCGTAGCCACGATATCCTGCCCCGTATCAATGACATAATCGGCGCGGGCGCGCTTATCCGCATCGTTCATTTGCAGCGCCAATATCTGTTCAAATTTTTCAGGAGTCATGCCCGGACGTGCCAACACGCGCGCGCGTTGGTCCGCTGCTGGTGCAGATACCACCACCGTCACATCGACACCGGCTTGTCCGCCTTTTTCAAATAACAACGGTATGTCGAACAAGACCATATCGGCGTCGTTGCGCGCCGCGAGAAACGCTTTGCGGCGCTCAGCCACTGCAGGATGAATAAGCGACTCAAGTTTCGCGAGCCGGTCACGATCACCAAAGACCGCTGCACCCAACGCCTTGCGGTCAACACCATCCGCACTAGTCGTTCCGGGAAAAGCAGCCTCAATTGCCGCCACCAGTTCGCCGCCGGCCTTTTGCATGTCATGCACAGCCGCATCTGCATCAAATACAGGAACCCCTTCATCAGCGAACATGGCCGCGACTGAAGATTTGCCCATGCCGATGGATCCGGTCAGGCCGATAATGAGTGGTTTATTCATTTTAACAGCAACGCGCGCAGTTCGTCTTCGCCTTCTTCTGGCGGCGCAACACCGAAGAATAATTCAAACGCAATGGCGGCCTGACCTACAAGCATTTCAAGTCCGTCGACTGTTTCCAGATCACGCGCGCGCGCAGCCTTTAACAACGGCGTCTCAATCGGTGCATAAACCAGATCATATACCAGCGCATGCTCTGGCAAAGGTGACAGGTCGATATCGAGTGGCTCTTGGCCCACCATACCCAACGGACTTGCGTTCACGAGCAAGGCAGCTTCGGGTAGTCGCGCGTCAAATCCGATGACTTTGCCCTTAAGGCCAAAATGGGCAAGTAAGCCCGCAGCCTTCAATGCATTGCGTGCAACCAGAACGACCTCTCCCACGTCTGCCTGGGCCAACGCAAACAGTACCGCGCGTGCAGCGCCGCCAGCGCCGATTACGACAGCGGTTTCACCGGCAATCGGCACATCTGCAATTGGGCCATAAAAGCCACCTGCATCCGTGTTGGTTGCGACCAAAGCGCCGGCTTCATTTCGGAATACGGTATTGATCGCACCTATCGAACTGCGGACGTCGCCCGGGTCGTTGACGAAATCCAGCGCGGCAATCTTGTGGGGTATGGTGATATTACATCCGCGCCAATTTACATCGGCTACGCGGGTCGCAAAATATTGCTCCAGATTTTCCGGCAACACATCATGCGCGTGATATTCACCAACCATTCCCAGTAACCGCAGCCAGTGGCCGTGGATCAGCGGGGATTTAGAATGTGAAATCGGGTGTCCGATAACTTCGGCATATATAGTCATATTGGCAAAAGACCCCTCACCCGCAGATAGTCAAGGATAGGAAGCAAAGGCATCCCGATAATGGTGAATTGGCTGCCGCTCACGCTGGCAAACAACTGCGCACCTTCTGCTTCAATGCGGTAACAGCCAACGCAGTGTTGAATCTCATCCCAATAATTATCGACATATTGATCGATGAACTCGGCACTCATCGCGCGCATCGTCATCTGCGCGGTGTCGACAATCCTCCATACAGGCGCGCCTTGTTCGCATATGACAGCAGCACTTATCAATTTATGCGATGAGCCCGATAATGCGGAGAGATGCGCGCGTGCCTCGTCTTTATTTGTCGGCTTATCAAAGATTTTTCCGTCCGCACTCAGCAATATTTGGTCACAGCCAAGTACCATTGCCGTCGGTTGTTTACGTGATATTTTGAGCGCTTTGGCTTCGGCAAGTGCATCCGCAATATCGCGCGGCTTTGCCCCTGATTGCATTAGCGTGGCTTTGATACTGTCTTCATCAACTTGCGCTGGCAAAGGTTGCACATCAACACCCGCAGCGCGCAACATTGCAATCCGTCCAGCGCTTTGTGACGCGAGAATGAGCGTCATATTTTTGCAGCCTCGGCCAATTCGCGCTCGTTAAAAAGGTTGATGATCGCTGCGGCACTTTCTTCAATTGAACGTCGCGTCACATCAAGCACGGGCCAACCATTATCGGCAAACATACGGCGAGCATGCGCGACTTCGGCCTTTACCTTTTCCTCATCGACATAATCGGTGTCGGGCGCTTGGTTCAAGGAAAGGAGACGATTGCGCCGCACCTGAATCAGCCGTTCGGCGCTGGTGACCAGGCCAATGACCATGGGATGTTTTAGCTGAAACAATATCGGGGGCGGCGGTGCCTCAGGCACAATGGGAATATTTGCGGTCTTGTAACCACGGTTGGCCAAGTAAATGCTCGTTGGTGTTTTGGACGTGCGCGATACACCGGCAAGGACTATGTCAGCCTCTTCCCAATTTTGCGCGTTGATGCCGTCATCATGAGCAATGGTAAACTGAATAGCATCGACGCGGGCAAAATAGGCGGCGTCCATCGCATGTTGTCGACCTGGGCGCGCCTTAGCCTCTTGCCCAAGCATATTCGACATTGCGTCACTAACGGCATCGAGCGCCGCAACCGCTGGCAAACCCAGCGCGCGGCAACGTGTTTCGAGCTTGCGGCGCGTATCGCGGTTGACCAATGTGAACAGGACA